>JANNRN010000027.1:0-3296 GCA_031401375.1 Phyllobacteriaceae bacterium
GTTGGACAGGAGCTCGTCGAGATCCATTGAACCCATGACGGTGCGGATATTGGTCATGGTGAGATTGAGGATGGCGTTTTCGAGATTGGAGACCTGATAGGCGGCCTGGGCGGCGTTGAGGATCTGATAGAAGGCGATGCCGTCGACGGCGACCGTGGCATTGTCCTTGGTGATGACTTCCTGCGTCGGCACGTTCAGCACCTGCTCCATCATGTTGAGCTTTGCTCCGATCCGGTCGACGAAGGGCGTAATGAGGTTGAGGCCGGGAGAAAGTGTCCTGGTAAACCGGCCAAATCGCTCGACCGTGTAGTTGAAACCTTGAGGGACGGTCTTGACCCCGGCAAAAAGGAATAGCAGCACCAAGACGATAAGAATGGGAATGACGATGTCAAAGCCTTGCATGGAACACCCGCCGCGAATCACGCGGCACCGATTTGCCGCACGGACAAAGACGTAGGTAGAGTTTGGGCAGCTTGCAATAATGGCGCCCGCCGAAGCGGATGAAATCGCGGCCATAGTGCGGGAATTGCTTCGAAATCGGATGAATTTTCAGGAAATCCAGCCCGAAAGCTCCTGCCGAACCATGTGCTCGATGACGCCCATGCCTTCTTTGCTGTCGTTGAGGCAAGGGATATGCGTGAAGTTCTTGCCGCCTGCATGGTGGAACGTCTCGGCAGCTTCGACTGCTATTTCTTCAAGCGTTTCAAGACAGTCCGAGACAAAGCCGGGATTAAGCACAGCAATGGATTTGACGCCATCCTTGGCCAGTTTCTCGATGGTTTTGTCGGTATAAGGCTGTAGCCATTCGGCAGGGCCGAAACGCGACTGGAACGTGGTGATGAGCTCGTCCCTGGTCAGGCCGAGACGCTCGCGAAGCAGCCGCGTCGTTTTCATGCACTGGCAGTGATAGGGGTCGCCCTTCTTGAAGTAACTTGCGGGAATGCCGTGATATGAAGCGATGATCACCTCGGGCTTGAAGTCGAGTTGGCGCAGATGGTTCTCGATCGATGTTGCCAGCGCTTCGATATAGACGGGCTCATCGTGGTAGGAGGGGACCGTGCGCAGCGCCGGCATGACGCGCAGCTTCATCAAGACCCTGAACACATCATCATTGACGGTGGCTGTGGTGGCGGCGGCGTATTGCGGATAGAGCGGGAATGCCAAAATGCGCTCGCAACCCTGAGCCCTGAGCTTTTCAATCACGCTCTCGATCGAAGGATTGCCGTAGCGCATGGCCCAATCGACAACGATGGTATCCTGCCCAGCCATCATCCCGGCAAGTTTCTCGCTTTGCGAACGGGTGAATGTCCGCAAGGGAGACTCATCCTTCTGCTTGTCCCAGATGCTTTCATACGCCTTGCCCGAGCGGCGGGGCCGGGTGGAGAGAATGATGCCGTGGAGCAAAGGGTACCACAGCCACCTTGGCGTTTCGATCACCCGCCTGTCGGACAGAAACTGGGACAGGTACCGGCGCATTGGCCAATATGACGTTCCGTCGGGGGTGCCGAGATTGACCAACAAGACGCCGACTTTGCTTGGGAGCACCGGCGGGTGGCCTGTCGGCAACGGACCCGTACTCCTGGCTGTTGCCAGCGCCTGGTGATCTTCATGCTTCATTTGAATTGTCCCGGCCGCATTCCTTGACGAGACATAGCACTGCCCAACGCAAGTTCAATGAGACCTGATAGAAATGCCGCGACCGATCAGACCGGAGCGGCAGCGCGGCGCAGCAGCGAGAACTGGGCCCCGCTGGATGACGTGCAGTTCATTTGCGATTGGGAAACGACGGCGCAATTGGCATTCACTATGGTCTTGCGAAGCAGCGACGTAAAGGTGATGGAAACCGTGTTTGGATCAACGTAGCGGTAGTTTCCCTCGGCGAGCTTTGCGCCGGTGTCCGTGGCGTTGGAACTAAATGAACCGTTGTTGAATGTTGAAACGGCAACGCCGTCAGTGCCAACCCATTGACCTTCAGCTGCCCCGGACGGACGGGCGACCGCAACCGGGCCGCCAAAGTCGACAGACTGGCACGCCGGCAGAAACCCGGCCACGCCGATCAGTGCAATTGAGAGATATCTGCGCATTTTCGTCCCACTAAGCCGATGGTTTGAGCGTCCCTGAGTCGCAAGGAACACCGAGTTCGCGGCGAAAGCAAGGCTTTGGGCCGCAGCGCCGGCATCAGTGCACGAGGATGTTGCGAAACTGCCATGGATCGCTGGCGTCGATTTTCTCAGGGAACATCGTCAGGCGATCCGTCAGCGGATGCCAGTCCGTATAGGTGCCCCTCAGACTTCCAAGATAAGTGCTTTGGACTTCCAGGCAGCGGCGGAAGTCCATTTCGTCGGCTTCCACAATGCCGCGATCGGGGTTTTCCAGCGCCCAGACCATTCCGGCCAGAACCGCCGACGTCACCTGCAATCCCGTAGCGTTTTGATGCGGCGCCAGCGCGCGCGCCTCTTCGATCGCCAAGTAGGAACCATACCAATAGGCGTTCTTTTTGTGCCCATAGACCAAGACACCGAGTTCGTCTCCGCCATCGAGGATTTCGTGTTCTTCCAGAACATGCAGTTTGGGAGGAATGCGCCCGCCCGCGCCGAACAGCTCGTCAAGTGAGAGAATGGCGACATTGCACGGGTGATAGGCGTAGTGGCAGGTCGGGCGGTACAGGAGATCGCCAGCCTTGTTCTTGACCGTGAAATAGTCGGAAATCGAAATCGCTTCGTTGTGGGTGACAAGAAGGCCGTATTGCGGCCCCGGGGTCGGGCACCATGTGCGCACCCGTGTGTTGCCGCCGGGTTGATTGAGAAAGATGGCGGACCGGGCCCCTTTCTTGTGTTTGCTGGCGTTTTTAGGCCTCCACTTTTCGTGCGTGCCCCAGCCAAGCTCGGCCGGCTGCATGCCTTCCGAGAGAAGGCCTTCGACCGACCATGTGTTCCAAAACGTATTGAGCGGCTTCGGACCCTTGGCGCGCTGGGTGTCGCGTTCGGCAATGTGAATGCCCTTGACGCGCAGGTCCATCATCAGATGCGCCCAAGCTGCACGGTCACCAGATTGCGGTTCTTCGACTTTCAAACCGGTGTCTTTGGCAATGTCGAGGAGGGCTTGTTTGACGAACCAGGACACCATTCCCGGGTTTGCCCCGCTGCAGGAAACCGCGGTTGATCCTCCCGGCGAGCGGCGACGCTCCGCCAAAAGGGATTCGCGCAACGCATAATTGGTGCGTTTGGCGTTGTCGACATCCTTGTTGTAATAGAAGCCCTTCCAAGGCTCGATCACGGTATCGATGTAGAGCACGC
>JANNRN010000028.1:0-10625 GCA_031401375.1 Phyllobacteriaceae bacterium
GAAAAAACAGGGCAAAAGCAGGCGGCCTGGCGCACTGATCCCAAACAGTCCGGCGCGGGCGGTTCGATTGGTGATATCGGCACGCATGCGCATAACCTTGGCAGTTTCATTTCCGGGCTCACACTCGAAAGCCTTGCCGCAGATCTTGATTCTTTTGTGCCGGGCCGCCCTCTCGATGACAATGCGCACATCATGCTGCGCTACAAGGGCGGCGCGAAGGGCATGATCTGGTGCAGTCAGGTCGCACCCGGCAATGAGAACGGGCTGAAGGTGCGTGTGTATGGGGCCAAGGGCGGTCTCGAGTGGACACAGGCCGATCCCAACTATCTCTGGTACACGCCGTTCGGTCAGCCAAAGCAGCTCATAACCCGGGGCGGAGCTGGCGCGGGTCCGGCTGCCGCGCGGGCAACCAGGGTGCCGCCCGGCCATCCGGAAGGTTATCTGGAGGGCTTTGCGGTGATTTATGCGGAAGCGGCGCGCGCGATCCGGGCAGTGCGCAAGAAGAATGGCAAAATCCCGAAGGAAGTTGTCTTCCCGACGATTGAGGACGGGCTGGCGGGCATGGCGTTTGTTGATGCCTGCGTTGCGTCGAACAAGAAAAACGGCGCTTGGGTCAAGGTCTGATCGCCATCGAAGGGTTTGATGTGGCGATTGCGGCTGCTAAGGGGTGGCGGGTGATTTGACGTTGGGGGAAACATGGATCCGGTATCAGGTGGTGGCGCGCTGATTTCAGCGCTGAGACGGACCGGCAAATGGGCATCCGGTGTCGCCTTCATCGGCGGGTTCGTTTCTGACGTTCTTAATCCCTATGCGCCGTTTGCGGCCTATGTGGCGATGATTTCGGCGGTCGCCGGCGTGGTCATTGCGGCGGCTGCATTCCTCAAACTCATCCAGCTTGAAAGGGTATTGCCGGCGCTGGTTTTCGCCGTGGCAACCACAATCGTGTCGGGCGCCATCTGGGGGCTGCAAAAGAGCGCCGATGCGCAAGAAGGCATTCTTGCCAGCCTCGTTCCCGCCATTGCCAATTTGCAACAGAGTGTCGGACTGGTCGCGGCAAAAGTTGATCAGATCGACGAAAAGGTGACGCAGACGCAAAAGAGCGTCGAGGCCGTGCAGGAAACTGCCGCCAAGGTCGAGCAGAACACGGCGCAGATTGAGGTAAAGACACAGGAAATTGCCCAGAACCAGGAAGTGTTGAAACAACAGGGCGAAGAGGTCAAGAAGTCCACCGAACAGATTGCGCAGAGTATTGAGGCGATCGCCGAAGGGTTCAAGCAACTCGGCAGCCAGGGCGGCGTGATCGCTGATCCGCAGCGTCCCGACCAGCATTACCACAACGCACGGGTGCATGAGCTTGGCGGCGACATGCTCAATGCGCGCAAGTCCTATCTGGCGTTTTCCTCGGCTGGCGTTGACGCGCTTGATCCGTATTTGAGGCTTGCCACGCTGGTAAAGGTGCAGGAAGGCAAAGCATCGGCGCGCGAAGTGCTTGGGGCTCTGAAGGAGGCCAACAAAACGCCGTCTCTGGCATTGGCGCATATTTTGCAGTTCGAGGATGCGCAACGGATCGAGAAGCTCGACGCGTTCATTGCAGCAAATCCGGAATACGGCGCAGCTTACTTTCTGCAAGCAGAGGAGTATTCCGAAGACCGGCTTGGCAGCCGTTCGCTGGCTGACAAACGCAGCGAGGCGGCGGCGCTCGACAGGTTCCTGTCGTTTGAAAAAGACGGCAGGCTCAACACGTACTTTGTCGATCAGGCGTACCTCGCCGAATGGCTTGACCGTGCGCGCTCGCGCCGTGCGGCGGTTGCCGATGTGCTGGAACCGGGCAAGTTTCAGCCGACGCTTAATCCGATGCCAACCAATGGCGGCTGGTCCATGACGATTTCACTGCCTGAGCCTGCGTCCGCCATCTCCTGGCGCATGGGCAGCTCCGGGGAATTCAACCAGACCGGTTTCCTTGAAATCAATGATCCGGCGACCGGCAAGAAAATGCCCAACCCCAATTTCATGCTGCCGGAATCGACACCGGCCGGCACGATCAGCGTCAAGTATCAGGATATCAAAGGGCGGGAGGTCGGACCGTTTGATCTGCCATTTCAGCCGGGTAATGCGCTTGCAGCATCGCAGAAGCAGATTCTGGACCAGTTCTGGACATCGTGGATCGCATTCGATGCCAGTGGCAATCGCGGTCTTGTCTACTTCACGCAAATTGTTTCGACGCGATGCGGTTTGAAGGAGGCGAAGTACGGGCTCAACGGCGCAGAACCTGACAAGGTGCTGGAAATGCCGCCTTGCGACGCCAAGAACCCCTACGCGCTTCCCGACGATTTCCAGCCGTATTTCAAGGTCGCTGACGATGTGAAATCGATGAAAGTTCAAATCACTTATGCCGATGGGACGCAGTCGCCGGTGCGCGAGTTTCTGCGTCAGTGAAACAACCGCCGGTGAGGGTCGAAGCGTTGTTCGACGTTGTTGGCCTCGGGGAGGCACTGGTCGAGTTCAATGAAAGGAAGGACGGGCTCTACGCCGTTTCTTGCGGCGGGGACACATCCAATTGCGTCATTGCGGCGGCACGCATGGGCGCCAAATGCGGCTATGTCAGCCGGCTCGGCACTGATCACTTTGCTGCAATCCTGCGCCGCCAATGGACTGAGGACGGCGTCGATGCGGCCCATGTGAGCGAGGACGCCGATGCGCCGACCGGCCTGTATTTCGTCACCCATTCCGGCGCCGGTCATGAATTCACCTATCGCCGCAAGGGCTCGGCGGCGTCGTTGATGAGCGCTGCGGATGTACCTCTCGACTATATTGCAGGTGCCCGGATACTGCACGTCTCAGGAATTTCACAGGCGATTTCCGAGAGTGCGGGAGAAGCGGTGCTGGCAGCGATCCGGCATGCGCGATCTTCTGGCGTGCTCGTGTCTTACGATACCAATCTGCGGCTGAAGCTCTGGCCGCTGGATCACGCCCGCACCGTCATTCACGAGGCAATGGCCATGGCCGACATTGCGCGCCCGAGCCTTGATGACGCAAGGCTCCTGACGGGATTGAGCGAACCGGACGCCATTGCCGATTTCTATTTGCGCCTCGGCGCGCGCATTGTCGCCCTGACCATGGGCATGGAGGGCGCTTTGATCGCCACGGAGACTGATCGCGAGATGCTTCCCGTCCAGCAGGTAGAGGCCGTTGACGCCACCGGGGCCGGTGATGCCTTTGGCGGCGCATTCCTCGCCCGTCTTGCCGCTGGCGATGATCCGGTGACGGCAGGCCGTATTGCAAACATTGCCGCAGCCCTTTCCACCACCCGCTTCGGGGCGGTGGCATCATTTCCAAAAGCTGATGAGATCAGGTAGCTCAAGGCGGTTTTGCGCAACTTTGCAGGCGCACAACGCCGGTTCAGGCATTTTCTGGCAATGTTGCGGTCTGGCGAATGGTGGGCGTAACAGGGATTGAACCTGTGACCCCTACAATGTCAATGTAGTGCTCTCCCGCTGAGCTATACGCCCATTCGTGCCGGGCTTACACCATATAAGGCCGAACCCGTCAATAGTCAGCATCCGCTGACAAAAATGGCTATGCGGCCTTGAGCATTCTTTCGATTTCATTGACGAGATCGCGCAGATGGAATGGCTTGGACAGGATCTTGGCGTCTTTCGGCGCGTTGGAGTCCGGGTTCAACGCGACCGCGGCAAAACCCGTTATGAACATGACCTTCATGTCGGGGTCAATTTCAGTGGCGCGGCGCGCCAGTTCGATTCCGTCCATCTCAGGCATGACAATATCGGTAAGCAGGAGCGAAAAGGGTTCCTCATGCAGCCGCTGGTAAGCGCTGGCGCCGTTGTCGAAATGACTGACCTGATAGCCGGCCTTTTCAAGCGCCTTCACCAGGAAACGGCGCATGTCGTCATCGTCTTCAGCAAGCAAAATTTTATTCATGATGTTCGTCCAAACTCGCCACACTGCGCGGGATCAGATGCGCAAACTATCGCAACGGCTCCCGCATTAACCCCAATACCCTAACAGAACACCTGTTATGGTAAACATCGCGTGAAAATGTTGGTTCAATTCGATAAAAAATGTTAGCTGTGATGATGAGGATCGCGAATTCATGTCGCCATGGGGGCTGCTGTTTCGGTCCGCTTATCGCAAAGGGCTCGTCGCCGGAATGAGCGCAGACCGGGATTTCATCGATATTCCGATTTTGGAGATTCTGGAGCCTGAATCAATTTCAGCGCCGCTCGTGTTCAACTCACCGCATAGCGGGAGGCACTACCCTGCGGTGTTTCTGGCGCAGACACGCCTGACTGGCGATGCGATCCGCCGCTCGGAGGACTGCTTTGTTGACGAACTGTTCTCAAGCGCCGTGGCGCTCGGCGCGCCTTTGCTCAAGGCAAACTTTCCCCGCGCCTATCTCGATGTGAACCGCGAACCCTACGAACTCGACCCGAAGATGTTTGACGGTCCAATTCCCGCACACGCAAACAGCCAGTCGATGCGGGTTGGCGGCGGATTGGGAACCATTCCACGCATAGTTGGCGACGGGATGGAGATCTACAGGCATCGTTTGCCCGTTTCCGAGGCAATGTCGAGAATAGAAACCATCTATAAGCCCTATCACCGCACCCTGCGTGGCCTTGTTGCCCGCGCGCACAGCCGTTTCGGCCACGCCCTTCTTGTTGATTGTCATTCCATGCCAGGCAGCGTCCGGCTCGGTGAGCGCGGTATTCGCCCGGATTTCATCGTCGGTGACAGGTTTGGCACGAGTGCGTCCAAGGAGATTTCACAAGCCGCGATCTATCTCTTGCAGGAACAGGGGTTCGTTGTATCTCACAACAAGCCTTACGCCGGAGGTTTTATCACTGAACATTATGGCCGACCGGCGCAAGGGTTGCACGCCATGCAGATCGAGGTCAATCGCGGTCTGTATCTCCATGAGAACAGCCTCAGCAAGTCAGAAGGCTATCGCGAGCTCAAAGCTGCAATTGACACATTCCTCGCATCGTTCACGGCGCTTGTAGGCGAACATGTCCTGTACCCGTCGCTGGCGGCGGAATAGGAAAAAAAGAGACCGCGCTGGCCATGCCGACGCGGTCCAAGTCTAGGGAGGAAACGCCCGTAAGGGCATAGACAGAATAACTGTCTGAAGCTAGATTATGTTGCGTTGCACAATTGTCAAGTCAATTTGTTTACCAATTGGTAAGGTTTGTTAACTTGTTGAAAAAAGTGCGAAAATTTACGGAAATTTGTTTTCGGAGCGCTTTATGCCAGTAACAAAGGAGTTCTTGTTCGCACTTGCGGAAGCGGCTGCCAAGCAGACCATGCCCAGATTCCGGCAACGCGGAGCCGTTGACAATAAATACGAGACAGGGTTCGACCCGGTCACCGAAGCTGATCGTTTGGCAGAATCGGCCATCAGGGATCTCATCGTACGGGATTATCCCCACCACGGCATTCTGGGTGAAGAGCATGGCGCGGTGGGATTGGATCGGGAACATGTGTGGGTCATCGATCCTATCGACGGCACGCGGGCGTTCATCTCGGGTCTGCCAACATGGGGTACGCTGATCGGCTTGCAAAAGAACGGAAGGGCGATTGCCGGCGTGATGTCTCAGCCGTTCACCGACGAGATCTTTTTTGCGCTTGAATCCGAGTCTTTTCTGGTGCGCGCAGGCGTTCATGAAAGGCTGCAGACGCGGAAAACACATTCGCTTAGTGAAGCGACCATGTTCACGACGACGCCGCAATTGTTCAAGGGCGAGCAGCGTCTGCGTTTTGACCGGCTGGAATCGATGGTGCAGCTCTCCCGCTACGGCTGCGATTGCTACGCGTATGCAATGCTGGCGGCTGGATTTGTCGATCTCGTGGTCGAAACGGGATTGAAGCCCTATGACATCGTCGCCTTGGTGCCAATTATCGAGAATGCCGGAGGAATGATCACTTGCCGGGATGGTTCACGCCCCGAGAAAGCGGGGGACATCGTTGCGGCTGCGACACCGGAACTGCACCGGGCCGCACTAGAAGTCATGAACGGTTGATTTTGCTTCAGAGCCGGGGATGAAGGCGTCGAACGCGGCAAGGAATTGTTCGCGGTAAACATCTTTTTCCTGGATGATTTCATGCTTGGCGCCGTCGATCGTAATCAGCGCGCCAGCGCGAAGCCGCTTCACGCAACGTTCGATTGCCGGGGTTGACACCACCTGGTCCTTTCCCGCCGCCACGATGAGGATCGGTATCCGGATCTGAGACAGGAAGTCGGTGTGACCAACCATATCCATTGCGCGGCACGCGGCGTTTACCCAAGTCGCCGTCGGTCCGCCCAGACCAAGATGGGGATGAGTTTCAAAGAGTTGCGCGTTGCGTTTGTACCGGCCGGGGTCCGAGGTGAGCTTGTTGCCGATGAAGGGCTGGGTTTCCCGCGGGCGCTTGCCTCCCACCATGTAGGTCGTGCCGAAGCCGCTGTAACGCAACAAGACCGATAGCGCCTTGATCGTTGGCTGCGCAAAGGCCTGTTCGGTGAACTCGAGTAATGGCGAGGAAAACACCATCCGCTGAATTCTGTTGAGGAGGCGCGGCGCCGCGAGGAGCGCAATCAGCGCGCCCGTTGAATGAGCCAAAATGAAGTACGGGCCACGGCAATCCGGCAAAGCGACATCAGTGAAAAACTGATCGAGATCGCCGACATAGTCGTAAAAGCTGGGCACGTAACCCTTGTGAGGGTCCTTCAGCAGCCGATCCGACCCGCCCTGGCCGCGCCAGTCAAATGTGGCCACCATGAAGCCGCGCTGGTTGAGTTCCTGAATGGTCTCGAAATACTTTTCGATGCATTCATTGCGCCCGTTCAGAATGATAACGGTGCCCTTCATCGCAAAACGTGCTCTGTTGAACGTCGCGTAACGGATATTGATGCCGCCGTTTGCAACAAAATGACCAACGCTTGCGCCCGCCGGGACAGGATTGCCTTCTGATTCGAAAAACGTGTCCTGCATGGGGCTGGTTCGTGTGCTGGTGATGCGTTTGACCTTCCGAGTTCGCATCTTGAGCACATCTTTGCAACATCAACAGAAAAAACCGGAGACCGATCGCTCGGCCTCCGGCGAGTATTGACCCCGCAGGAAGGGACGTTGCTGCAAGGTCAAATACGGGACTTGGTCAGTGTGTGTCCAAGCCGAACTCGATGGAAAATCCTGAGCGGTCGCGAGGTGAGTGACGCGGTGCCCAGCCGATCCGCCGTGCGGAAAGAATGTCGCCCTCAAACGCGTCGATCTTGAGCTTCACCAGCGCGCCATTACGGCGCACGGCGATCACGCGATAATAGTCACCGCGCAAATCGATCTCGGCGACTTGGGCGTATCCCTGTTGTCTGAGCATGCGGACAATGCGGCGCGGCGACAGGAACTCATCTGCCTGCTCCCATTGGGGTGAAAGGCGGCGAGGCGGAATGGGGCGGACGGGCATTTCCCTGACCACGCCGAACCCGTCATCATGGTAGAACACTTCAGCGTCGCCGCCATAGCTTCCCGCAAAGGAAGGGGCTGATGCAAGTCCGGCGACTGCAACAAGAGCGAAGGCTGCTTTGCGCACAAGGGAAAGGGACATTTGGTTCTCCTTCTTGCCGGGATGCATCCGGCTTTGATGGTGGAGTTTTAGCAAAGTGCAACTGAACAGCTCCCGAACCAGCCATTCATGTTCTGTTCATTTGTGGCGGCGCGCGGCGATGTTGCCCCTTGAAATGAAAATCCCGATTTCCCATCTCACTGATGCAGTTGCCATAAGGAGCTGCCATCCGCGCAGGAAGTGCTTTGAAGGCTTCCACAGCGGTGAAATTGCAACACATGTCGCTCCAAGGAGGACCATTATGCGTGCTTTCGACTTTTCCCCCCTTTACCGTTCAACTGTTGGTTTTGACCGCCTGTTTTCCAAGCTTGACGCGCTCGGTCACCTTGACAGCGCCCAAGCCTATCCACCCTACAACATCGAGCGCACCGGCGAAGACGCCTACCGCATCACCATGGCGATTGCCGGATTTGGCGAGGATGAGGTTTCCATTGAGGTTCATGGCAACTCGCTGACGATCAAGGGCGAGAAGCTTGAAGAAAAAGCGGAAGAAGGCGTTGAAGTGCTTTTCCGCGGCATCGCCTCGCGTGCTTTTGAGCGCCGTTTCCAGATCGCCGATCACGTTGAAATCAAGAACGCCTCACTGAAGAATGGCCTGCTTTACGTTGAGCTGCAGCGTAACGTCCCAGAGGAGTTGAAGCCGCGCAAGATCGCGATCAACAACAACAAGGGCGCCAAGCAGATTGAAGCAAAGGCTGCCTGATCACAGGCGGCTTTTTTGACCGGAAAGGCAGAGCCGTCGGCTCTGCCTTTTCCATTTCAAGTGATCTTGCGCAGGGTGCAGTCGAGCGAGAGTTTGCCAGGCCCAATGACGATTATCGCGACAGCCATGGCGGCCCAGGGAAGGTGAAAGTTTGCCCAGCCGTCCGGAACTGTCAACTGGATCAAGGCTGTCATGAATATCAGTAGGAGTGCAGCGAGACGCGTGCCCAGACCAAGCACGAGAAGCACCGGCAGAATGATTTCACCGAGCGATGAACCCCAGGCCATCAACTTGGGGAACGGGTAGTCATAGACAGCGCCGAAGACATGGAGCTTGAACTCTTCCGTAAACAGAAACTCAGGCGTTGAGGAAATCTGGAGGAACCCGTCCCATTTTGTCAGTCCTGACTTGAAGAAGGGAACGGCAAGGGCAATGCGCAGGATCAGGCTGGCAAGAGATTCCGGCACCAAGGCGGCGATGAGGTTTTCGGCGCGATCAGCCAAGGTGAGCATTGCTGGAAGTCCCGGCTTCTGTTCCAATCTCGCTTCCATCTGATGCGGTTCTCTTCCGCTTCCTGCGCTCACAAAACCACACCATCTGACTCTCGACATTGAATTCTTGAACAGACACTGATCATTTGATCGCCGTAAAGGCGCCTGCCGCCAGCATGCCCCGAAGATTGGTGGAAACATCGAAAACCGGATCGCCCGCAAGCGCCCGTTCGACAGCTTCGCCCAGTGGTGATGCGCCCATCAAGGCATCCAGAAAATCGAACGTGGATGATGAGATATGGCGGATGTCGACGGCAAGACGCGGGCGCGTCAGCATCCCGAATTCCGGTATGGACGGATCAATCACAGACGTGTCTGCGCCGGTGCGGTTGGCCGACATGATGGATACCGCAGCGAAGGGTGAACGGAACAGACGGGTGGCGGGGTGCGGAATGAACCGGGCGGCAAAAAGCGTTTCGGGGTCAAGCGCGCCCAGAACCGCGCCATTCAGCGGTTCAGCGTCAGCCTCGTGGTATGCATCGAGCCAAAGCCGCTCAATGCGGGCGACGTCAGCCATATAAGGGTAGCGCGCAAGAGGTTCGAACCCCGCCAGAAAGGCAGGAAAATCACTGCTGTATTCGCAAAGCAGACGGCTCCTCGGCGGATGCGCCCTGACGAAGACCTTTGCCATCGCCGAAAAGAACTCTTCGCCGACCAGTCTGCGGACAGCCGGAAAGTTCGCTTCCAGTGCGCCGATGAGGCTCAGCGTGATATTGTTGCGGTAAACGGAAAAGCGCTTGTCCAGTTTGAACGGCGACGGCCCTTTGAGCCCGGCCGGAACCGGTCGCGCCGGGTCAAGCAACGCGCTGGAGAAATCGTTCGAAATGGCGTGCCACTCAGGCATGACGCCGTCCGAGCAAGGTGCTTGCAATGTGGTGCGCCAGTATCCGGTCTGCCGCCATCGCTTCCGATTTCAGCACGTCCCAGCCAGGCACATCATTGTCCCATTCGATGAGAGTGGGAAGCGGACCGGTTGCTTCGATCACGCGCTCGAAAAGTGCCCAGACCGCATCGGCGACCGGACGGTCATGCGCGTCAATCAACAGCCTTGCGCCCTCATCATCGGTTTCTTCCGCGTGACCGGCCAAGTGGATCTCTCTGACCAACGCCAGTGGAAAGCGGTCCAGATAGGTTTCCGGAGAGAAGTTGTGATTGGCTGACGATACAAAAACGTTGTTGATGTCCAGAAGCAGACCGCATCCGGTTCGTTTGGCGACCTCGGTGATAAACTCCAGTTCACTCATGGTGGACTGTTCGAACGCCACATAGGTCGACGGATTTTCGAGCAGCATTTGACGGCCGAGTGTCATCTGCACGGTGTCAATGTGTTCCACGACGCAATCCAGCACCTCCCGTGTGTAAGGAACGGGCAGCAGGTCGTTGTAGTAGGTGTCGTCATGGGTCGACCAGGCCAGATGCTCGGATACAAGCACGGGCTCGTAACGGTCAACCACCGCCTTGAGGCGTGAAAGATGAGCTGCATCCAAGGGAGACGGCGAGCCTATCGACAAGCCGACGCCGTGAACAGATAACGGAAACCGCGCGCGGACGGCGGCTAGCGCCGCGTGGGGCGAACCGCCTTTGCCCATATAGTTTTCGGCATGGATTTCAAAGAAGCCGACTGGATCAGTCCCGCACAGAATTGCATCGATATGTTCAGGCTTCAGTCCCGCCCCTGCGCGAGGCAGGAGCGGGATAGCTGGAAAGGCCGGCCCATGCGGGGTATCGTTCTGGAGGGAACGCGGATGAGTCAC
>JANNRN010000029.1:0-4141 GCA_031401375.1 Phyllobacteriaceae bacterium
GCCGCATCGTGCTCAGGATTGGCATCAATCTTGGCGACGTGATAGGCGCAAGCAGCGGCCTCGCCGGAGCGCGCCCAGAACGCTGGCGACGGCTTTTGCTTGTTTGCTTGCATGGCATTTCTTCGAGCCCTACTCGCGCGCCCCAAGCTTTCGAAGCAAGTCCGCGATTTTATGATAGATTGGATCGCTAATGTCCGTCATCGCCCAACTCAGGGCAGTGTATCCGGCAGATTCCTTCCCATTAAGATCCGCGCCGTTATTGACCAGATATTCAATCAACGCCCCATCACCGACACTAAGGTAGGAACTTTTGGTGGCCGCAAGCTTGAGCGGAGAACGTCCGTCGTTGTCGACAGCATTGATGTCCGCGCCTTTTGTTACAAGTGCTACGGCAATTTCCAGGAAACCCAACTGAGAGGCTCGCATCAACGGCGTCTGACCTTTCCCGGATTCGCGGGCCTCCTTGTCAGCGCCTCGATCAAGCAGAACCTTGAGAACCTTCAAATTATTGGTCGCAGCGGCAAGTAACAACGGTGTCTGCCCCGTCTGGTCTCGCGCCTCAATATCCGCACCGGCGTCCAACAGCAGATTTAGCATTTCCACGTCGCCGAAGTTGGCAGCCAGGTGGATTGCCCTTGCTCCCCGATCCTCGCTTGGCGCTTCCAGATCAGCGCCGTGAGCAATCAAAATCTTGGCAAGAGGCACACTTCCCTGCGCTGCGGCAACATGCAGGGGTGTTCCCAGCACGAAATCAGTCTCATCAACAGCCTGTCCCGCCTCCAAAAGAAGAACCAGGCGCTCCGCATCATTGGCCCGGACTGCCTCGTGCAAATCGCCGGCAATTGCGTTTGCTGTGAAGACCAAACCGGCCAAGATAATTGAAGTTATTGCGATGAAAGCCGATTGTCTGACGAGCCAACGATTTGAGCCCGCGAGACGGCACGAAATTCGATGAGACGACATTTCACTCTCCCGGTTTCTTTTGAGCATCTGGGCTTCTTCCGCCCTGCTCTTAGCAATAATCTCGCAATCGTGCTGACGCCGCCAGATGGCTCCTGTCTGCTTCAGTCCCACCGGCACAGGACCGCCAAAGTCCAGTGCTGACCCATCGCGTCGGCGGAGCACGTCGGCTTCGCCCGACTTCCCCCGAAACGCGTCAGTCGAATTTGGCCGGCGACGAGAACTTCTGATTGGCATCCACCACGAAGATGGCGAACTCCTCCAGATCGATTTTGCCGTCGTTAAACACTTCCATCGGCGTGTCGGCCCCGTGTCCGACCATGGTCTCGCCGGCTTCAGCATAGGCCACGCCGCGGGGCGTCTTCTGGCCGATCCTGCCAGACAGCACATAGAACGCCTCAGGCCCCGGATGAGTATGAATCGGCGTCTTGGCGCCGGGCGGTCCACCGGCGCGGTTAACGCGCAGCAGATACTCCTTCGCGCTGAACGGCGGGAGGGGTCCGATTTCGACGACCTTGGTTCCGCCGGGAGTGGCGCCATCCTTCGGTGCGAGCGTGAACAGCCAGACCTTGCCTGCGACCTCCGCCGCAAGCGAGGTGGGGCCTGCGGCGCCCTCGGCTTGTGCCAGCGTCGGGAAATTCTCCAGCCTCCAGTACAAGGGCCCAGCCGGCAGCTCTGTTACTTTCTTCTCGACCACGGGTTCCACAAAGAATTTGACTTCTGCTGGCACCGCAGGCGACGTCAACAGCCCAAATGCCCACAGAGCCGCGCCGCTTTGAACGATAAATTTTCTGCGTTGAAGATTTAGCATGATCATCTCTCCAGATAATCCGGCAGGGCTACGAGCGCCCTGGGCGGTAGCCTGAGCACGAATTGATCCACGCGATTTCGACAACGAATGATGGTCGGTGCTGAAATTGGCGCATTTCAACAGCGTCTCTACAATCATGATGCGCCTTTAGTGTCGGAGTGTCCATAGTCAGGAGACCGCGCTAGGTCTGCTCCTGGCCCAAATTAGCCATTTCGATCGACCCACCGGTTGACCGATTTTGAAATCAAAAGGCGGTCGGTTCTATGTCTGATATGGGGGCGCGAAGCAGAAACGGATGAGCACATTCTCATAGCGAAGGAGGCGGCGAAAGCTTAAGGAAAGCGGAGGGGTTGCCTGACGGGCGGTTGATCGACTACGCTTCGATCAGGCAGGCGGAGGTGCTGTTGGAAAAAGCGAGGGGGAACATGGATACTGTCACCGGACTCGAATCTGTCACTGATCAGCGCTTGGTAAAGGGAAGAACTTCATGGACACGCCGACATTAACCCAGATGGGAATCAACAACCCGTCTGAGATCACCCGATATGCGTTGAGCCAGCCAAGCGTGCAGGTGGATGAGCTTACCATCTACTACAAACGGCAAAAAGGCTCGCTGCTGCCGGTCCGCCGCGCATACGAGTTTGGTCGCGCAATGCGCACGGCAGTCGCCGACAGTGGCACTGGCCGCACGGCAAATGTGGGCGATATTTCTCCCCGGCTGCTGGAAGCCATTGCGGAGTTGGACAGCTTGCTCGCCCTTAAGAGCACGCGAGAGGGCCGCAAGGATGCGATAATCGGACAACTCAGCGGCTTGCGTATAGTCTTGGCTGCGCGCGGACTGGACGCCGAACTCAAAAACCGGCTTGACGAGTTCGAGGCGGACTTGCGGGAGTTGTAAGCTTCAGTCAGCCACGGGGACGGTGTTGTCAGAAGGACTTGGCTTGTGTCCGGGATCAGCGCCTATGTCACAGAATTGAAGGTTTGAGTTAGGGAGTGTTCGGTTCTCGTCATAGACGAAGGAACGGACATGAACACGAAGTCTCACAGCAGCAAGCGGCCCGCCGAACATTTTGTCAAAGATATCCGCCGGGCAACCCGGCGACACTTCTCATCCGAAGACACGATCCGGATTGTCCGGGCGACTGGCCAGCAGTGTTATCAGGGTTACGGAAAAGCGACGTAACGGCATCGAGATCAGGGCGACCGCTACTCGGGTGCCAACCAGGCGCGAATTGATCGTTTGGTTCACACCCTAACCGCCCGAAAGGCCGACGGGTAGTTGTGCTGCTGAGCGCGTTGCTCGGGTTCGCGTAATGGTGGTGGCATGATCGGTCGGCCTTTCCGAGGGCACTACGAACGCAAGTCCGCTTAGCTGCCCTTTGGCGCGAAAGCGGGATGATTGTTTTCCACCCCGTTGCTGACGTCTCGAAAAACGAAGCAGTCCGTCCGCTTTTGGGAACGCCTGGGATGTGCCGGAACGACCGAAATGGCGGCGCGAAGCTGACGTTGTCAGAGACAGGCAACAACGTCCGCAATGTTCCGTGAATCTCCATACGCCCACGTGAAATTTGGCCGCCAATCGCATAATGTCCAGTCTGGAACCAGGACTTCAGGGTCTGCCAAAACTTGCCGACTGTTCCGCCCCCTCAGCCTGCTTTGAAAAGAAGGTGCTCTGTTCTCCCAGGTTTTCAATGCCTTTGCCGCCAATCCCCTTTCCGGATCACGAATCATGGCTGGAGAATTCTAGTTCTGATCGTCCCATTTGACTGGGCACTTCAAATACAAACTGAATGCCCAGGGCCACAGCCCCTTAGCGACACAATCGCCAGTGCAATCCTGAAACGAAAGTTGGAGGTTTCAATATTCTGTTGATTGCGCGAAGTGCGGTATTGACAGACAACCAGAAATGTCAATGCTGTTACTCTGGGTAGAGCCGGAGGGAAATCCGGTTGTGCGCGCACCGGGGGCAGCTTGAGCACTTGTCGCAACCTTGAGAAGGCGAAACGGTCCGCCGGGCTGCAACGTGCTGCGGGAATCCGCAACGAAAATCATCAGGAAATCACGCTGCAATTGTTGAAGCGCGAGTTACGGCGAATTGCCGCTGCTGGCGGCGGCCAGACTTCCGCCGATCGCTCCGCCATGTCCGGGGCGATCAATACGGCATCGAAAAGTGAAGCGGGGGCACCCGTCGCGATCAGGCCTCAACGCCGGCAGCATGCAAGTTGCGGCCATGGCGCCAAGTCCTCACTCAGGCTTTGCCAACCAGGCTCACCGCCGCCCGGGACCGGCGTTCAGCGACAAGGTTCGACCGACTGCGATTTTCATGCACCATGCAATGTTGATGTCCTGCAGCACAGGATTGCCTAACGA
>JANNRN010000030.1:0-8685 GCA_031401375.1 Phyllobacteriaceae bacterium
AAAGAACTTAGCCCGCATTTCGCCCTTTTATCCGGCAAATTTGTGGCGAGCGCAGGTCCTTGACCCTAACGCATTCGTGCCCAATCCGGACGATGGAACAAAAAATCACCGGCAGTTCGATTTGCGATTCGCAAAAGCAGAAGCGGACCGATGACACCTGCCAGCATGCAAAGGAGCGAAACGATCGCAAGATCCGCAATGAGGCCGGTTCTCAACAAGACCATGCGGGTTGCGGCCATGAAAATTGTGAACGCGAGGTAGATGGTCAGCGAGTGTTCCCCGCAATACCGCAGGGCTTCACCAATATCGAAACGGCTCAACAACACACCTGTTGCGACAACCGCTCCTGCTCCCAGAAGACCCAACGCGAAACTCACGCCGGGCAACACGGCGAGACCGGAAACGACAAACGCCGTATTGAGCACAGCCCATACAGCCAAAGCCGTCAGTATGAGCGTCGTGTGCTGCTTTCCCGTCCAATCGGCAAATCTGAAAATGACTGCCGCCGCCTTGTACCCGATCAGGATGTAGACGAAGCGCGCCGCGAACTCATCGGCCACGAGCCACCCTGTGTTGACGGGTGCGGCCTCCAACAGTGCTGCGGCTGCGATGAGCAAGGCAGTGGGTACGCGCCGGGTAAGCCGCAGCGCCAGCATAAAGACGGGCAACATGTAAATGAACCATATCGCGTCATGCGGAACGACAAGCAAGGTGGCCCAGCCCGTCAGGAATTCCTCAATTCCTGCTGCGGGGTTCATGACCTGGTCCTTTGCGAGATAAAGGATCGTCATCCAAAGCGTGTAGAAATACACAAAATGCAGTATTTTGCCGTCGAAATACTGTCGCCAGGGTTTGTCCATGCGCTGCGAGACGAAGAGGCCGGCAATCAGAAAGAAGTCCGGCATGCGAAATGGCCTCGCCCATTCGATGAATGGGTGCAGCCAAGTCGTTTCACCGGCTGCTTTCTCCACACCCAGCGTTGAGTGCATCAGAACGACAAGCAGGATGCAGATGCCTTTGGCGTAGTCGACCCAAGCCACACGGGCGCGGGAAGTGGTAACGGCCGATGTTTTTCCGGACGGCCGGACCGTTTTGTTTGCAACCGGAGAAACACTCATTGGAACCGCACCACGACAATCGGTGCGAAAATCCTACTCGCGGAGGGTTAACTGACCGTTGTTAAGCGACGTGCGCAGGAAGGCAGTTTGGCGAGGTGTTTATGCGTGGACTACAAATTCCGGCCAATCGCCAGGAATTTATCCCGGCGCTCTTTGCGCAGGTCACGGTCAGGGCCTGCCAAATCTGCCAAAAGTATCTCAATTGTTTTGCCGGTGGCATCGATTGCTTCTTGCGGGTTGCGATGCGCGCCGCCGACCGGCTCGCCAATGATGCCGTCAATAATGCCCAAAACCTTGAGGTCCTCAGCAGTTATCTTCATGCTGGTTGCGGCATCCTTGGCGCGGGTCGCATCGTGCCACAGGATGGACGCGGCGCCTTCAGGCGAAATCACGGAATAAATGGCGTGTTCGAGCATATACACCCGGTTGGCGGTGGCAATTGCGATGGCGCCCCCTGACCCGCCCTCACCAATGATGATCGAGATCAGCGGGACTTTGACACTGAGGCACGTCTCGGTCGAACGGGCAATAGCCTCGGCTTGTCCCCTTTCCTCCGCCTCGATCCCCGGATAGGCGCCGGCTGTATCAACCAGGGTGATGATCGGCATGGCAAACCGGTCGGCAAGCTCCATGATGCGCACCGCTTTGCGGTATCCATCGGGCATGGCCATGCCAAAATTGTACTTGAGGCGGGTTTTCGTATCCGCACCCTTTTCCTGACCGATGACCGCAACAGGCATACCCCCGAAGCGGGCCAATCCACATTGAATGGCTTCGTCATCGGCAAATTTCCGGTCACCGGCCAGCGGGGTGAAATCGGTGAACAGGCCCGCAATGAAGTCAAGACAGTGCGGCCGGTCCGGGTGGCGCGCCACCTGGGTTTTCTGCCACGGGCTGAGTTTCTTGTAGAGTTCGTGGAGGGCGTCTGCCGAGCGCTTCTCAAGGCGCTTTATCTCGTCACCGACGTCAACTGACCCGCCGGCATCCTGCAAACGCTTGAGCTCGAGTATTTTGCCCTCAAGGTCAGCAACCGGTTTTTCGAAATCGAGATAATTGTGCATTGGAACTCTCGCGACCAACTGACCGGTTGTCATTAAGTGCCCTTGGCCGGGCACCCCGCCCATATATGGGGATGGTGGCCAAAACTCAATCTGAAATCAGGACGCGGTCTTTGCAAGCGGGTGATGCTCGTTGACCAGGCGTTCGAGCCGCTCAGCAAGAACGTGCGTGTAGATCTGCGTGGTGGAGATGTCCGAATGGCCGAGCAGTTCCTGAACGACACGAAGATCGGCGCCATTCTGCAAAAGATGACTGGCAAAGGCATGACGCAGGACATGCGGTGACACCAGTCGCGAAGAAATCCCGGCCCGCGTCGCCAAGTCCTTCAAATCACGCGCAAAAACCTGACGCGGAAGGTGGCCGGACTCCGAATTTGACGGAAACAGCCAGGCGCTCGCCGCGGCCTTGGGAAACTTGTTGCGGGCAGTCAAGTACAAAGCCAAAGCAGCTTTTGCCTTGCCCGAGAGAGGAACGATGCGCTCCTTGCCGCCCTTTCCCCTGATCAGGATATGATCCCGGTCAGCGCGGGCGGCGGTTGCCGGCAAGGCGACCAATTCCGATACGCGAAGGCCGGTGGCGTAAAGCGTCTCGACCATGGCAAGGAGGCGCAGGCTTGAAAGGGGGGCATCCGAAAGTCCGGCTTCCGCTTCGGCGCAATCCAGCAAGCGGGTCACGTTGTCGACGCTCAGTGTCTTCGGCAAGGACCTTGCCTTGCGCGGCGCATCGACGATCGCCGTCGGGTCGCCTGAAAGATGACCTTCCGCATAAAGGAAACGAAAAAATTGCCGTAGCGACGACAAACGCCGGCTCTGTGAAGATGCGGCAAAACCCTTTGCGGACAGCGATGCGAGATAGGACCTGATGGTTTCCGTGTCTGCCCGGACCAGCTTGTTGCCGCGCGATGCGCAGAAGCCCGCGGCATCCTCCAGGTCGCGGCGATAGGACGTGAGAGTGTTCTGTGCAGCGCCCCGCTCGGCGCTCATCATTTCAAGAAAGGCCTCGATCAGCGCATCATTGTTCATTTTGGCTTGGACTTGATGAGGGTTTGGGCAATGTTTCAGCCGCAGGTTCTGGGGGATTGACCTTGTCCACCGGGACACGAATGGTCATTTCGGTTTGTCTCGGTTCGACAAAAGTGGCGAGCGACCACATGAGTGCGTACGCGACCGCGCTTGCAAAAATGAGATAGGACAACAGCCGGAAAAGGGTTGGCACGTATTGCCCCCGAAGCATGAACTCGGCGCAATTAGAATCATGAAGCCGACGCGAGCCCTCTTATGTTCAGTTGCCGGGCGTCAGGCAAGAGTTGACCGCAGGAACAACGACTCTTAGTGAATGCTGACATGAGCGAAGACAACGTCAACAGGCCCGAAGCAGCTGCCATCAAGGCCATGCTCGGAAAGAGATCCATCGTCATCATCGGACTGATGGGCGCGGGGAAAAGTACAATTGGCAAGCGTGTCGCGCAAATGCTTGGATTGCCGTTCATCGATGCAGACGCGGAAATTGAAAGCGTGTCCCGGATGACGATCCCTGAGCTGTTTGAGACGTATGGCGAACCTGAGTTCCGCGACCTCGAACATCGCGTGATCAAGCGAATTCTGCGAACCGGACCCCGTGTTCTGGCCACAGGCGGCGGCGCCTTCATGAATGAGGCCACACGCAAGGTAATCGCCAAGGCCGGCATCGCAGTCTGGCTGAAGGCAGATATTGATGTTCTCATGGAGCGGGTCAGCCGCAAAAGCAATCGACCGCTCTTGAAGACCAAGGATCCACGCGCGACAATGCAACAACTCGTGGAGCAGCGTTATCCAGTCTATGGATCGGCTGACATTACCGTCATGTCCCGGGATGAAAAGAAAGACGTGATGGCCGCGGAAGTCGTCGAAGCCCTGTCCGCGTTGGCGACAGTTGGGAAAGCTGCTGAATGAACGTCACGAAAGACTTGTCGCGCGTTAAGGTCAATCTCGACACGCGATCCTATGATATTTTGATTGGCGACGGGTTGATCGGAATCGCCGGCGCCGAGATTTCCAACCTGCGCCAAGGCGCGCGCGTTGCAGTTGTCACCGACGAGAACGTCGCGCGCGTTCATCTTGAGCACTTGCTTGCCTCTTTATCGCAACACGGCGTTGCTGCGACGCCCGTTGTCATTCCTGCGGGAGAAAAATCCAAGAGTTTCGATCAGCTGGAACAAGTTGTGGACGCAATCCTGGCCGCACGCCTCGAGCGGCAAGATCTGGTTGTTGCTTTGGGCGGCGGCGTGGTTGGCGATCTGGCGGGATTTGCGGCAGGAATCGTTCGGCGCGGCATGGATTTCGTGCAGATCCCGACCTCGCTCCTCGCACAGGTGGACTCTTCCGTAGGCGGCAAGACCGGGATCAATACAGCCCGGGGCAAGAATCTGGTGGGCGCGTTTCATCAACCCTTGCTGGTTCTTGCAGATACGTCGGCGCTCAATACGCTGCCCATCCGGGAATTCCGGGCAGGCTATGCGGAGGTCGCCAAATACGGATTGATTGACCGGCCCGAGTTTTTTGGCTGGCTGGAGAAAAACTGGCGGCAGGTTTTTGAGGGCGGGGCGGCGCGCGCCTACGCGATCGCCGAATCCTGCCGGGCAAAGGCAGACGTTGTTGAGCGGGACGAGCATGAGAACGGCGACCGGGCGCTGCTCAATCTCGGCCATACTTTCGGCCATGCTCTTGAGGGGGCGGTGGAATTCGATCCAAGCAGGCTGGTTCACGGGGAAGGCGTTGCCATTGGCCTATGCCTTGCCCACAGGTTCTCGGCGCGATTGAATTTGGCAAGCCCTGACGACGGGGCGCGGGTTACCCGGCATCTGAGGGATGTCGGCCTTCCCACGCGCCTGACCGATGTGCCCGGCTCATTACCGCCGGCAGAGAAATTGATGGATTATATTGCACAAGACAAGAAAGTTCAGCGCGGTGCCTTGACCTTCATCCTGACCCGTGGTGTCGGTCACTCCTTCATTGCCAAAGATGTGCCGCAGTCGGAAGTCTTGTCCTTCATCAAACAGGAGATGGCGACGTGACGCAGGAAGTGGTCCTGACATTGTGCGTGGTTCTTGCCCTGATCATGATGTCTTTCTTCTTCTCCGGGACAGAGACCGGGATGACCGCAGTTTCCAAGGCGCGATTGCACACTCTGGAGGTCAATGGCGACAGGCGCGCACGGGTTGTCAACAAGCTTGTTGAGCGGAAAGATCTGCTGATCGGGGCTTTGCTGATTGGCCATACGTTTGTGAACATTCTCGCTTCCGCCCTGCTGACCAGCGTGATGCTCCCGCTCTTCGGCAACGCCGGTGTGGTCTACGCAACAATTGCGTTGACGATTTCGCTCGTCGTTTTCTCGGAAATCTTGC
This sequence comes from Phyllobacteriaceae bacterium, assembly GCA_031401375.1. Lineage (GTDB taxonomy): Bacteria > Pseudomonadota > Alphaproteobacteria > Rhizobiales > Rhizobiaceae > JANOYJ01. The sequence continues at coordinate 5,560 of JANNRN010000030.1, forward strand.
CAAAATCATGGGCAATCGCGCGGCCGGAGCAGTTTGCATTGTTTGTTGCGCCTCTTGCCCGTGTCATTGTGTTTGTGTTCGGGCCGCTGACAAAGACGGCAAATCTCGTCGTGCGTGGCATTCTCTCGGTGTTTGGAATCCATCTTGGCCGGGGGGCAAGCCTGTTGACCGCGCATGAGGAGTTGCGGGGCGCCGTGGAGGTATTGCATCGCGAGGGATCCGTGGTGAAGTCAGACCGGGACAGGTTCGGCGCAATCCTTGATCTTCACGAGCTGGAAGTCTCCGATATCATGGTCCACCGCACGAGCATGCTGTCCCTCAATGCTGATGACCCAGCCGACAAAATCGTCCGTGAAGCTCTTGAAAGTCCCTATACCCGTGTGCCGATATGGAAGGGTGAAGCGGACAATATTGTTGGCATCCTTCATGCCAAGGACTTGCTGCGGGCGCTGCATGAAGCCGGTAATGTCGCCTCCAAACTCGATGTGATAAAGATTGCTTCAAAGCCCTGGTTTGTTCCGGACACGACGACGCTTCAGGATCAACTGACCGCGTTCCTGCGCCGCAAGGCGCATATTGCCATTGTGGTGGACGAGTATGGCGAAGTCGAAGGGCTGGTGACGCTTGAAGACATTATCGAAGAAATCGTCGGTGAAATTGCCGATGAGCATGATCTTGATGTCAAAGGCGTTCGCCAGGAGGCTGATGGTTCCATCGTTGTTGATGGTTCCGTGCCGCTGCGCGATTTGAATCGGGCTTTGGATTGGGACCTGCCAGATGAAGAAGCAACGACAATCGCCGGTCTTGTCATTCACGAAACACAGATGATTCCTGACGAAAAACAGGCATTCACCTTCCACGGCAAGCGTTTCATTGTCATGAAGCGCGAAAAGAACCGGATTACGCGGCTCCGCATCAAACCCGTCGGTTGAGCAATCCGTTCGCGCTGATGATACTATTCAAGCAAGATTGGTCCCGGTTCACCACTTGGTTGGCTCATCAGGCGCGTTCGCCTCGATGGCGAGTGCATGAAGTCCGGCCTCCAACTCGCCGGCAAGCAGTGCATTGATGACCCTGTGGCGCTCCAGGCGAGAGCGCCCGGAAAAACCTTGCGCAACTATGCGAATCCGGAAATGCGTTTCACCCGAGCCGTCAAACGTTGCCTCGTGACCTTCTTCGGTGTGGTGATGGCCGGCATGCAAATGACTTTCGTTGATCACCTCCAGCCGATTTGGCTGCAATGCCGCCTTCAACTTGTTCTCGATATTGGTTTGTCGCGTCATGGCGAATGGCTTTCCCTTAGGGTCCGGACTCTTTAATTCCGGTTCAATGGCAGGCAAAGGGCAAAAATATGCAAGGAAAAGCGCGAAAGACGGGCTGAAGCCCGTTCGAGCGGTTTGACGCAGCAGATTGCAGCCAATTGCCTGTCCTTTCAGGATCGGGCGCTTTTCGGCGGTTGCCGCGTCGCAGAAGCTTGAAAATGCTCGCATTTCCTGCGTTTCTGCTCCTAACACCCACCAAAAATCACTCCGACCATTGAGCCGGAATTAAAGAGTCCGGACCCTTTGCCCTGCAAACCGATAGAGCAATTCTTGCTCAGATGGAAACAGTTCCGGTTCCGGTCGGCTGATGCCTGCCCGCCGCTCCAGTGCCAAGAAGCAGAACTGTTTCCATCTGAGCAAGAATTGCTCTATGGGATGGATTCGCCCGGAGCGACTTTCCGCTCGTCAAATAAACCAGTACCGAATTAGCTTGTCATGGATTTAAACTCAAAGCTGTTTGACTCAATTCGCACTCGCCGCAAGCCGGAAGAGGAGGCGAAGAGCCATGTTCAAGCCTGCCAATGGGCAGATTGCGAAAAACCGGCGACGCACCGGGCCCCAGCGGGAAGAATGCGCGAGGGTGAATATCTCCATTTTTGCGTCGATCATGTGCGCCAGTACAACAAGTCATTCAATTACTTTTCAGGGCTGAACGACACCGAGATAGCCAAGTTCCAGAAGGAAGCAATCACGGGCCATCGGCCCACCTGGAAAGCCGGCGTCAATGCGGCAGCCAAAGATAATCTGGCTGCAGGCGTCAGGTGGGGCAGGGCCAATCCCCGTGCAAAGATTCGCGATCCCTTTGGCGTATTCAATGAAGGGGCCCCGCGCGAGGCGCCGCACCAGCGCAAGCTCAAGCAACTTGAAGCAAAGGCTTTCGAGACCCTAGGACTTGCCGCAAATGCGACAGGTGAAGCCATTAAAGCCCGCTACAAGGATTTGGTGAAACAACATCATCCCGATGCCAATGGCGGGGATCGCAGTTCGGAAGACCGGCTGAGGGACGTGATACAGGCCTATAAATTGCTGAGGCAGGCTGGCTTTTGCAGCTGATTCAGCAGGCGCCGGACAAAGGGTCTCACTGATCCGCCTTCAATCCCGTGGAGAATTGTCCTATCAAGAACAAGCAGGTGGCGGTGGCTGGGCTGTGACGGAGAAAAGATGAACAAGATTGATCGCGATATCGCCAACCTGCCGGACACGACAGTAAAGGTCCGTGAGACCTTTGGCATCGACTCGAACATGGTTGTGCCAGCCTATTCGATTGCCGAAGGTCAGGTGCCGGACATCGACCCGGACTACCTTTTTGACAAGCAAACGACGTTGGCAATTCTTGCCGGATTCGCCTTTAATCGCCGCGTCATGGTGTCCGGCTATCATGGAACCGGCAAGTCAACACATATCGAACAGGTGGCGGCGCGGCTGAATTGGCCCTGTGTCCGCGTCAATCTCGACAGTCATGTTTCGCGTATTGATCTGGTCGGCAAGGATGCGATTGTCCTGCAGGACGGCAAGCAGATTACCGAATTTCGCGATGGAATCCTGCCTTGGGCTTATCAGCATAACGTTGCGCTGTGCTTTGACGAATACGATGCGGGACGGCCTGATGTGATGTTCGTCATCCAGCGCGTACTGGAATCCTCCGGCCGGCTGACCTTGCTCGACCAGAGCCGTGTCATCCGCCCGCACCCGGCGTTCCGCCTGTTTGCAACAGCCAACACTGTCGGGCTTGGCGACACGACCGGGCTCTACCACGGCACGCAGCAGATTAATCAGGCGCAGATGGATCGCTGGTCAATTGTGA
>JANNRN010000031.1:0-2082 GCA_031401375.1 Phyllobacteriaceae bacterium
GATTCACCAACAATTCCAATCGTTTGACCTTGGCGCAGCTCCAGGGAAACCCGATCAACGGCTCTGATCTCGATTGGCTCTGAACCAAAACCGCCGCCAAGTTTGAAGGTCACTTCAACGTCTTTGCCCTTGAGCATTATCGGCGCACCTGGCGCAACCGGCAGCTTTCGCCCCGTTGGTTCGGCTTCAAGCAGGGCTTTGGTATAGGCCTGTTTTGGCGATGAAAAAATCTCGGCAGTGGGCCCGGTTTCGACCACCTCCCCCTTGCGCATGACCATAACGCGGTCGGCGATCCTTTTCACGATGTTGAGGTCATGGGTGATGAAGATCATGCCCATGCCGAGGCGCGTTTGCAAATCTGCAAGCAATTCAAGCACTACCGCCTGAATGGTCACATCCAGCGCTGTCGTCGGCTCGTCGGCGATGAGCAGTTCGGTGTCATTGGCAATTGCCATTGCAATCATGACCCGCTGGCGCTGGCCGCCGGAAAGTTCATGCGGATAGGAGCGCAACCTGCGCGAGGGCTCGGGTATCTTGACAAGCTTGAGCAATTCGAGCGCCCTCGCCTCGGCAGCACGTGCGGAAATGCGCTGGTGATGCCGGATCGGTTCGGTCAACTGGCTGCCGATTGTGTAAAGCGGATCGAGCGAGGTCATTGGTTCCTGAAAGATCATCGTGATCTTGCGACCGCGTATCCGGTTGAGTTCAGCCTTGCCCAGACCGACCAGATTGGTGCCCTTGAACGACGCCGTGCCTTGCGTGCGGCCGTTTTGCGCCAGAAGGCCCATCGCCGCCATCATCAACTGGCTCTTGCCGGAGCCGGATTCTCCAACGATTGCAAGGGTTTCCCCCGCATCAACGTCAAGGCTTGCCGATTTGACCGCCTCGACCAGCCCGTCCTGCGTCTCAAACGTCACCTTGAGATTGCGGATGCTGAATATGCGCTCTTGTCCTTTCATTCAGCGATCCTTCGGGTCCAGCGCGTCGCGCAAACCGTCTCCTAAAAAATTGAGGGCAAAGAGCGTTGAGGTCAGGAAAAAACTCGGCACGACCAATAGCCAGAGCGCGCCTTCCATATTGCGCGCGCCTTGCGAGATTTGCACGCCCCAGCTCGACATCGGCTCCTGAACACCAAGCCCGAGAAAGCTCAGGAAACTTTCCAGAATGATGACCTGCGGCACCAGCAAGGTGACGTAGATGATGATTGTGCCGAGGATATTCGGAACAATGTGGCGCCAGAGAATGCCAAGCCGGCCAACGCCGAGCGCTTCGGCCGCCTGCACGTATTCCTGGCGCTTGATCGACAGCGTTTGCCCGCGAACGATGCGCGCCATGTCGAGCCACAGCACCGCGCCGACCGCGATGAACATCAGCACAAAGTTTCTCCCGAAAAACACCACCAGCATGATGACGAAGAAGGTGAACGGCAGCGAATAGAGCACATCCACAATGCGCATCATGATCTCGTCGGTCTTGCCGCCCATGAATCCGGCGAAAGCGCCATAGGCGACGCCGATGATCATCGCCACCACGCCGGCAAGCAATCCGATGGCAAGCGACACCCTTCCCGCGATCAGCGTGCGGGTCAGCATGTCACGGCCATTCGGGTCGGTTCCAAAGATGAACCGTTCTCTCGAAACTTCGGTGCTCATCACCAGCGTCAGGCCGTCGGCGGACTTTTGCGCCACAATGGTGTTGTCGAAGGCGTCGGACTTGTCGAGGTAGCGGGTGACGCGTTCATCGACCGGTTTTGCCGAGGCGACGGTCACCAATATGCGCCCGTCCTTTTCCTCCCAGCCCTTCAGATCAACCCGTGCGCGTTTCAGCGCGTCCTCGATCGCCCCCTGCATCGCCTCGCCGTGCGGATAGGCTGTCAAGCTCGGCGGCACGCGCACGTAGCTTTGGTAGACGGTGGCGAAGTCGTGGCTGGTAAGGTAAGGGCCGATCACGCAGACAAGGCTCATCAGCGTCAGATAGATCATGCTGGCGACCGCGGCCTTGTTGCGCCAAAGCCGCCTTGCGGCATCAGCCCAGAGCGACCGCGACCCGGCGCTACTCATAGCGCACCCTCGGGTCGATCAG
>JANNRN010000032.1:0-2193 GCA_031401375.1 Phyllobacteriaceae bacterium
CTTCAACACGGGCGTCTGAGACCAGCGATCTCCAATCGCCCGTTGAACGGGAAAAGCCATAGGCTTTGGCGTTTGCCGCCGCGCCCGCTTGCGACGTTGTGCAAATCATTTCGAGCCGGGGGCGCAGGCTTGTGTTGAACACCGCTCCGACCGCCGCCATCGCCACTGAATGGGCTTTGCCCATATAACCAGCGCCAATTATCCCAATCCCAATCTCTCTCACGCGCGCTCCATCTGATTCTTCTTGCAACCGGCTGCAAAACCGGCAAACCGCACTTGACATCTGCAGTCAAGATATCGCCAAACACAAGTGAAACGTTTTGGGTAAAAGACGCTGACGGCAGGCAAATGCGGTGTCTTGCGCCTGCGCATGGGAGTGTGACTTTGCATCTGGAGCGGTTTTCCAAGAACAGTTTTCTGGTTGCCGGGCGTGCCGGTATGGACCTTTATGCCGAACCGCCCGGGACGCGTGTTGAAGAAGCGACGCATTTTCTTGCCGCTCTTGGTGGATCGTCCGCCAACTGCGCGGCAGCCATCGTGCGCCTTGGCGGCAAGGCATCCCTCCTGACAACCGTCTCCGATGATGCGGTCGGTCGGTTTGTCATCCGCCAACTTGCCGACTATGGCATTGCAGCCGGCCACATCCAGACCATCGGCGGAGAAGCGCGCAACTCGCTGGCGGTCGTGGAGACACGCAGCGAGAATTGCCAGTCGGTGATTTACCGGAACAATGCTGCCGACTTTCACCTTGCGGCCGAACCGGTTCGCAAAATCGGCCTTGGCGGGTTTGGCGCTGTGGTCATGACCGGGACGGGCCTGGCGCTCGAACCCTCGCGCAGCACATGCATGGAATTGTTGCGCCGGGCGCGCGGCGGGAATGTGGCCGTCATTGTCGACATTGATTACCGGCCGTATTCATGGGTTTCGCGCGATGAGGCGTCAAAAGTGTGCGGCGAGGCTGCGGAACTTGCCGACATCGTCGTTGGCAATAACGAGGAATTTGATTTGCTTGCCCAGGAAAAGGATGGCGGCTTCGCTTGTGCCAAGTCCATTTCAGACCGGTTTTCTTCCATAGTCATCTACAAAATGGGCGAGCGCGGTTCCGTCACATTTGCCGGCGGAAAGTCTTTTGAAACGCCGGTGTTCAAGGTTGCCGCGCTGAAACCAACCGGTGCGGGAGACGCATTTCTTGGCGCCTTCTGCACAAGCCTTGCATCCGGACAATCGCTCAAAGACAGTGTGCGGCGCGGGTCCGCCGCAGCCGCGATTGTGGTGACGAAGGTTGGCTGCGCGCCCGCATCGCCAAGCCCGCATGAGCTTGAACACTTCATGCGCAAACACGCACCGTCTTTCAAATCATGAGGCAAAATGCATTTCGCACCTTACAATAACCAGAACAAGCCGATTATCGATGTCGAAGACGAACGGGTCCCGCTCAACTATTTCAACATCGTGAAGCTGAAGCGCGGCGAGGCTTTTGCCTATCAGGTCCCGGGCTATGAGACGGCGATCGTGCCCGCCACCGGCAGTATTGATGTGAATGTTGAGGGCGAACACTATGCGGGCATCGGTCAGCGAGGCGTCGACGTCTGGGACGGCGAGCCGGAAGGGGTCTATGTTCCCTCTGGCGCCAAGGCTCAGTTCGAGTGCCGCTCAAACGAAGCGGAGATCTTTGTCGCCGGAGCCAGGTTCGATCAGGTGTTGCTGCCATTTGCGGTGCGCGCCGCTGAAATCGACATTGTTCAATACGGTTCGGACGAGACCAAAACCCATCGCAAGATCAAGCACATATTTGGCACAAAGTACCGCGACAGGATCGGCCGCCTGCTGGTTTCGGAACTTTACACGGTCGGGCAAGGCGGCTGGTCGGGCTTTCCGCCGCACAAGCACGACACAGACCGGCTGCCAATCGAAACGCGCCACGACGAAACCTATAATTTCCGCTTCCGGCCAAAGAACGGTTTCGGCATGCAGCTTGTTCAACGTGAGGACGGCAAGGTCGGCGATGCCTATCACATTGTGGATGGCTCGACTGTCGTGCTTGATCAGGGCTACCATCCTTGCGTGGTGGCCCCGGGCTATGAAATGTACTATTTCACCATTCTTGGCGGCCTCAGCCAGCGCCCGCTTGTTCAGTATTTTCAGCCAAGCCATGCGCATCAGATTGAAACCATTCCCGGCATCAAGGACATG
>JANNRN010000033.1:0-7951 GCA_031401375.1 Phyllobacteriaceae bacterium
GCTGGACACGCTCGATCCGGTCAAGTTCCGCAACATCACCCGGTGGGGCGACATTACGAAGACCCTGGAAGGCATCGATGCCGCGCAAGCCGCCGGCATCAAGGTCAAGATCAATGCCGTCGCCCTCAAAGACTTCAATGACCATGAAATCCCTGACCTGATGCGCTGGGCGCATGGGCGCGGCATGGATTTGACGCTGATTGAAACCATGCCGCTCGGCGAAATCTCCGAAGACCGCACCGATCAGTATGTGCCGCTCAGCCAGATGCGGGCAAGCCTTGCGCAGCGCTTCACGCTCAATGACATCCCTTACAAGACCGGCGGTCCCGCCCGCTATGTCGAGGTCACTGAGACCGGCGGCCGGCTCGGCTTCATCACGCCGATGACGCATAATTTCTGCGAAAGCTGCAACCGCGTCCGCCTCACCTGCACCGGCACGCTCTACATGTGCCTCGGCCAGGAGGACGCCGCGGACCTGCGCGCACCCCTGCGCGCTTCAGAAGGCAACGAACTCGTCTCCGGCGCCATCGACGAAGCCATCGGTCGCAAGCCGAAGGGGCATGATTTTGTTATTGACCGGGTGTCAAAGAAACCAGCGGTGGCGCGCCATATGAGCGTGACGGGGGGGTGAGTTTTCGCCCAGTTCGCCAACCTATTTCACAGCCAGTTCAACGTTCTCTTCACGGGCGGCTGTCACCAGGCGCGAATCCAGGGTCGCAAGCGCGGCTTCAAGTCGGCTCGCAAGTTCGAGATGGGATGCGTCGTAAAGTGAAAGCCGGTGTTTTTGCGCCAAATGCAGCGTTTCATGCCAAGCGCTTTGACCGGTCCGCGGATCGACCACGACATCAAGCCCTTCGATTTTGCGAATCGCAGCGCTGAGGGCTTGTTCAGGCATTCTGCTGCGGCGAACCGCCATGAGCAGGGCGTTACCTACTTCAACATGCCAAATTTGCGGGACGTGGAAAACGACGTCCTTTGCTTCCGAAAACACGGCAATGGCGGCTAGACTTTGCTCGTCGGGCAGATGTGCGCCGACTATGACAGAGGCGTCCAGCACAATGTGCCTCAATATTTGCGGCCTTCCTCGATAAGTTCGATGACCGAAGGCCCTTCTTTTGAAGCAATCGAGCTGATGTATTTCATCGACTTGACGAGTTCGCGCAATGCCTCCGGATTGGTTGTCCGGGGCTTGGGCGCCACCAGTTCCGCCACGGGTTTGCCATGGCGCGTGATGATGACCTCCTCGCCACTCTCGACCAGATCAAGCAATTGCGAGAGATGCGTCTTGGCCTCGAAGGCTTCAACGATTTTCATGACCAGTTTCCTTTTGGAAAGCTAAACTAGTTTAATCTGGTTGAAGTTGCCAGAAACCGACCTTACCGCGTCGCCCGGCCCAGCCAGCGGTTCCAATCTCCTGCATCGCCGTTGAAGACATTGAGGTCGATCTTCTCGCCAACGCCCTTTGACAATCCCGTGCCGGAATACTGCCAGAATACCCAGTTGCGCCTTGGATAGACTTTTGACGGATGCGCCGCTACCGAGCGAAGCCAGAACGGATGGTTCGGGAACGCGCCCTGAAGATTGTCATCGTAAAAGTCCGGCGCTGTGTAGATGATCGGGCGCTGGCCGTAATGCGCCTCAAGCATGTTCATGAACGTGTTCATCTTTTTCAGGACCGTTGCCTGTGACGGCCGTTTGGTGCACGTGCGCGAGCGGGTCCATTCCACATCGATGACCGGCGGCAAGGCGTTGGCTTCGCGCGGCACGTGACGGATAAACCACTCGGCCTGATGCGCCGCCGGACGGCACCAGTAGAAGAAATGATAGGCCCCGCGCTTGACGCCCGCGGCCTGCGCCGCGTTCCAGTTGCGGCGGAACATCGGGTCCAGATGATCGCCGCCATCGGTCGCCTTGATGAAGGCAAAGTTGGCGCCGTTCTTGCGCAACACATTCCAGTTGATATTGCCCTGCCAGCGCGACACATCCACGCCATGAACGGCAAAGTGCTTGGGCGAAACGCGCCCGAAGCGGATCGGCTTGGCGTCGCGGAACTTCGGCCCATGCACCCCGCCCGTCGGCCCGGCCTCCCGCCGCGGCTTCAGTTTTGGCGGCTCAATCATGGCCACCTGGTCCACTGTCTCGCTGGCGCTTTCGATCTCCGCCAGCGACAATGCGCGCGGCGATGATGCTTCCGCCGCCGCTTCAGGTTCCGCAGCAGCGGTCTCCACCGCAGCAGGCGCAAGTGGTTGCGGCATGGCCGGCGGCGCGATTTGCACGGCGCTCACATCCGCCGGCGGCACCGGCCTCACCGAGCTCGTCTCTTCCAGCGAGGGTCCGGCAACGTCCAGCGCATCGACACGCGAGGATGTCGTGCAACCGCTGAATGACAATGTGAGAAAAGCCGCAAGCAGGGGGAAAAAACGCATGAAACAACCAAAAATACGCATGAACACATCCGGCTCTCAGGGCCGAAAAACCAAGGTTGACGGAAAATTACCAAGAAATGCTGAATCAGAGCGTTAATCTTTAACTTTGGGCAACCAACAAAGTGCCCGGCGGTCGTGATTCCGCCTCCGGAAATCCCGCCCGGCGCGGCATGGCGCCCACGCGGCGTTTTGTGAACTGACCGGCAATGGAATTTAGCGAGATTTTCCCGGCGAACCTTGGTAACAGCCGCATCTCATTCTGGATTCCCGTCTTGGCTCTTTCCCCAAATCTTCGCGGCGCTGCGTTCATGGCGGTCTCCATGGCCGGCTTCACCTTCAACGACACATTCGTCAAGCTGGCGACCACGAAGATGAATGTCGCGCAGATCATGTTCGTGCGCGGTGCGTTCGCGACGCTGATGATCATTGCCCTGTCATGGTACATGGGCGCCCTGCGGCCCGTCTGGTTCCTGAAAAAGCCCGGAGTGATCTCCCGCGGCATCGGTGAAATGCTGGCGACGATCACGTTCCTGCTTGGCTTGGCGCATATGCCGATCGGCAATACGTCCGCCATCCTGCAGGCCCTTCCTTTGGCGGTAACACTCGGTGCAGTTCTGTTCCTCGGCGAAAAGGTCGGCTGGCGGCGGTGGACGGCCATTGGTGTTGGCTTTCTTGGCGTGCTGATCATCGTGCGCCCCGGCATGGAAGGGTTTACCCGCTATTCACTGCTGGTCTGTGCTTGCGTTGGTTTCGCAGCGTTTCGCGACATCTCCACAAGACGCGCGCCCGCCGATGTGCCGTCCCTCTTCATGACATTGGTCACCGCGTCGCTGATCTCGGCGACCGGCCTTGTGCTGATAATCCCGTTTGGCGGTTGGACACCCATGACCAATGCAAGCCTTGCCATCTTGTTCGCAGCCGCCTGTTTCATCATTTTCGGTTATCTTTTCATTGTGCTTGCCATGCGTCAGGGCGACATCGGCTTTATCGCCCCGTTCCGCTATACGAGCCTTGTCTGGGCGATTGGCCTCGGGTTTCTTGTCTTTGGCGATGTTCCGGACACACTGATGCTGACCGGCGCGGCGCTCGTTATCGGGAGTGGCATCTACACGTTCTACCGTGAACGCGCGCTTTCGAAACGGGCCGGACACGAAGTCTTGCCGGAGCCGGCCGAATGAAAATCTGCGGCTGCATCCTCGCCGGGGGCCGCTCTTCCCGTTTCGGGTCCGACAAGGCGCTGGCATTGCTGGGTGGAGAAACGCTGCTGGATCGTGCGATCCGCCGGCTTGCGCCGCAGGTGGATGCGATTGCCATCAATACCAACAGTACCGCGCTTGAGTTCAAGAAGCATGGATTGCCGGTCATTGCGGATCGGGACGGCAGCCAGTTGGGTCCGCTCGCCGGAATTCTCGCCGGGCTCGAATGGACCCGCGCACAAGACGCGAAGGCGATGGTGACTGTTGCAGTCGACACACCGCATTTTCCAACTGATCTGGTGCTCAAACTGAAGTCAGGCTTTTCGGGGAAGATCACGGTGGCGGCGAGCGAGAGCGGCGTTCACCCAACCTTTGCGCTGTGGCCATCGCACATGTTGCCGCAACTTGATGAATGGATGCGTTTGGGCAGAAGCCTGAGAGTAACGGACTTTCTTGCAAGCCAGTCCTTTGATCAGGTTTTCTTCGCAACAGCACAAAACGCCCTTGATCCATTCTTCAACGTCAACACACCCGAGCAAATGCAGCTGCTGACGGAGCATGTGAATAGATCGGAGCGAAAAAGTTGGTAGATGGGCAAATGAGCCAGCGCGTAATTGGCATTACCGGCTGGAAGAACTCGGGCAAGACGACGCTGGTCGAACGGCTGGTGAGCCATTTTTCAAAGATGGGCCTTCGCATCGCAACCGTCAAACACGCGCACCACGCTTTTGAAATCGATCACGAAGGCACGGATTCGTTCCGGCACCGCAAGGCGGGCGCGTGCGAAGTTGCGATTGTCTCGTCCCGGCGCTGGGCTTTGATGCATGAGCTCGAAGACGAAAAAGAGCCGCCTTTACAAGAGGTTCTGGCAAGACTCTCGCCGTGCGATCTTGTGATTGTCGAGGGTTACAAGCGCGAGGGGCACGACAAGATCGAAGTCCGCCGCAAGTCTCTTGAGACAACCGAGCCGCTGGCGCCAGCTGATCCGTCGATCATCGCCATTGCAACTGACGCCGCGTTAGCCGGCGAAAAACTGCCGGTATTCGAACTGGATGACATTGCCGCCATCGCCGCCTTCATCCTCAGCCACACCGGAATTACGCCGCCCAATCCGGCTTGAACTCCCTTTGTGCCAGAACCAGATGCGCAAATTGCCAATTGCTTGAACATTCTTCGCGCTTTAGCTGTTGCTTTTCATCGAAAATTGATGGGAATATCGGGTTCTGCACGGTCAAGTCCTGTGCCGGAGCCGCCAGGTCCGCGCGGTTCACCAACGAGAGGAACACAAAAAAGATGAAGCTAGGTCTCAAACTCGCACTTTCGGCTGCGACTGTCGCGCTGACAATGGGCTTTTCCCATGCCGAAGACATGATGAAACTGAAAATCGGCACCGAAGGCGCCTATCCGCCCTTCAACAATCTGACTGCCGACGGCAAGCTGGAAGGCTTTGACATCGACATCACCAATGCACTCTGCGCCGAGATGAAAGCAGAGTGCGAAATCGTCACCCAGGATTGGGATGGCATTATTCCGGCGCTGCAAGCTGGCAAGTTCGACGCGATCATTGCGTCCATGTCGATCACTGACGAGCGCAAGGAAAAGGTGGATTTCACCAAGAAATATTACAATACGCCACCGGCAATCGCGGTACCCAAAGACTCGACAATTGCTGACATTTCGCCGGAAGCGCTGAAGGGCAAGTCAATCGGCGTCCAGGCATCCACAATACATTTCAACTTTGCCGAAGCAAAATATGGCGAGTCTGACATCAAGGGCTTTCCGTCGGCGCAGGAGTATCAGCTTGATATTGCCAATGGCCGCGTCGATGCCGTCATGGATGACGTGATGGTGCTCAAGGGCTTCATTGCGACGCCTGAAGGCACCGCTTGCTGCAAGATATTGGGCACGATTGAGCCGGACGCCAAAATCCATGGTGAGGGCGCAGGAATTGCCGTGCGCAAGGGTGAAACCGATCTGGTCAACAAGCTCAATGCCGCCATTGAGGCCATCCGCGCCAACGGCAAATACGACGAAATCGCCAAAAAATATTTCGATTTTGACGTATACGGCTCCTGATCGTTAATGCACCGATTGATATGGCGGCAAGCCGCCATATCAAACTGCCTTGATCGGGGACGCGTATGGAAAAATATCTCATATTGCTGAGTTGGGGTTCGCAGGGTTGGCTGGATGACATTGCCCGTGGAGCCTTCATCACCGTCTCGCTGGCGCTGTGCACTCTGCCGATCGGTTTGCTGATCGGCTTTTTTATTGCGCTTGGAAAACAATCGAACGAACCCACGATCAAGCTCGCCGCCAATATCTACACGACTATTTTTCGCGGCCTTCCCGAACTTCTGACCTTGTTTCTGGTTTATTTCGGCATTCAAATCGGCGTGCAGAAGCTGCTCGCGCTGCTTGGTTTTTCTGCACAGATCGAAATAAACTCATTTGTTTCCGGCATGCTTGCGCTCGGTGTCGTTTTTTCTTCCTATGCCTCCGAGGTGTTCCTGTCGGCATTCCGGGCAATTCCCAAAGGCCAGTATGAGGGCGGCTATGCGGTTGGCCTGCACACCGGGCAAACGATGCGGCTGATCATTTTGCCGCAGCTTATTCGCCTGGCCTTGCCGGGCCTTTCCAATCTCTGGCTGATCCTCCTGAAAGACACCGCGCTTGTGTCGGTCGTCGGGCTTTCCGACATACTTCGCCAAACAGGCGTTGCGGCCCGTGTGACCAAGGAAGCTTTTCTGTTTTTCGGCCTTGCCTGTCTCATCTATCTGGCCCTTGCGATCATCTCGTCATTCTTCATCGAGAGAATTGAGCTTTGGACCAAGAAAAGCGGAGTGACACGATGAGCACCGGCAGCAACGCGGCCGTCCAGCGCCCCGCCCCGCCTCCCAAACCATGGACGCGCGAGCGCATGATCGGCTGGGGTTTGCTGGGATTCTGGCTAGCGGTTTTCGCCGGGCTCGCCTTCTTTCTGGTCAATGCCTACGACCCCGAACTCTTTGCAAAATATGCGCCGAAATATTGGGACGGGCTGAAAGTGACCTTGGCGCTGGTGGCGATGTCGATAACGCTTGGAGCCTTGTTGTCGTTTCCGGTTGCCTGGATGCGGATGTCAACGAACCGCATCCTTTCGGGCATCGCCTATGGATATGTCTATTTTTTCCGTGGCACGCCCCTGCTCGCGCAGACGTTCCTTATCTACTACGGCCTCGGTCAATTCCGTCCGCAACTGGAATCTGTCGGCCTGTGGCTGTTCTTCAAGGATGCGTGGAATTGCGGCGTTTTTGCCTTCACATTGAACACTGCGGCATACCAGGCCGAGATTCTCGCCGGTGCCATTCAAAGCGTTGGCAAGGGTCAGTGGGAAGGCGCGGCAGCACTCGGCTTGTCAAAATTCCAAACCTTCCGCAAAATCATCCTGCCGCAGGCGCTGATCGTTGCCTTACGGCCCTATGGCAATGAGCTTATCCTGATGCTGAAAGGCTCGGCCGTGGTTTCCATCATCACAGTCTATGACCTCATGGGCGAAACGCGCCGCGCTTATTCCAGGACCTTCGATTTCCAGACCTATATCTGGGCGGCCCTCATTTACTTGGCCATGGTGGAAACCCTGCGCAACATCTGGGACGCAATGGAGCGGCGGCTTACGCGCCACCTGATCCGCTAGTGCGAGATGACCTTGGATGGAAGCAGCACTGGCGCAAAAGCACCCGTAAGAACGATTCCATATGAGGTCATCCCGCTCTAATCCCGCCGTCCGCCGGGAACCAAGCCGGCGGACTGATTTTCGTTCAGCGGTCTTTTCACTTGGCCTTTTCGGACGCAACGTCAACGGAACCGTCGCTCAAGACGACGTATTTCTGCTCATAAAGCACGCCGTCCCTTTTGACCGTGCGGTTCATGACCGGGTTTTCGCCAATCGAGCCGGTGGCCACATTGTCGGTCGCCGGTTTGATGCTTGAAAACGGCAGGCTGTTCACGTCGAATGATTGTGCCTGGGCTATTGCCGACAAGGCGAGAATGATGCCGGCGGAAACGAATGCAATCTTCTTCATGGTCTAAATCCTTTGAATGACTAGGCGACTGGCAATCCCAATCAGCTCGAACTTTCCCGGCATTGGCGGCTGTCTGAGCCGTTTGTTCCCGGTCCGCTTGATATGATTTCTGCGCAGCGCTAAGATAATAGGATGAATTCTCATATGACTTATTCGCAATTGGAATAACCATGGATATCGACACCGCAACCCGCGTCTTTCTGCGCGTCGCCGAGACCGAGAGCTTCTCGGCAACCGCCAAGCAAATGGGCCTTGGACAGCCTGC
>JANNRN010000034.1:0-1959 GCA_031401375.1 Phyllobacteriaceae bacterium
GGGGTCTGAGACGCCCGCGAACCCCTTCTCCGCCGTTCTTATGGGGAGAAGGTGGCCCGGTAGGGGCGGATGAGGGGCAGCGCCGGGGTTCGAGTTTACCTGTCATTTTCAATGACATAGGGCCCCAATAATATCAATCACTTGTCCGATTTTTCCGGGCAAGTTCTTGAATCGGAACCCAGCCATTCATACGTGATATTCCTGCGGTCCAGACGGGTGACCGCGCTGACTTGAGGATAAGGAAATGCACTCTTCTGCACTGATACGCCCGGCTTGGACGCCGGCGACGATTGCGCTCATGGTGGTGGGTTTCATGATTTTCTGGCCGCTTGGCCTTGCCATGCTCGCCTATATCATCTGGGGCGACCGGCTTGACGGGTTCAAGCGCGATGTCAACGCGGCAACCGACGGCATGTTCCGCTCTTTCCGCACCGCCTCGCGCGGCGCTGCCCCGCACACAGGCAATGTCGCCTTTGACGAATGGCGCGAAAAGGAAATCGAGCGCCTCAATGAAGAACGCCGCAAGCTGGATGAGCTTCGCGCCGAATTCGAAGAGGAGTTGCGAGAACTGCGCCGTGCCAAGGATCAGGAAGAATTCGACCGCTTCATGGCCAAGCGTGATGCAGGCAAGAGCAAATCGCGCGGCAAGTCCGTGCCCGATACGATGATCGAATAAGGCCGCTTTCCTCACAGGACGGTCAACAGAGGCGCCGGCCGCAGGGTCGGCGCCTTTTTGTTTCAGGCTTGAATGTCTCCTCCACAAGAATCATCGAATCATCTAAGCTCTCCCCATGGTTTTCGGCTTTCTCCGCACAGCCCTGAAGAGATTACCGCCGCTCAACATTGAGCGGGCGCATGAGGTTGGCGGGCGCACTTTGCCGTTGCGCATTGTCGAAAATGTCCGCGCCAAACGCTTGACGCTGCGCATTGATACCGGCGGCAAGGGATTGCGCGTCACCGTGCCGCCAGGTCTGTTGATGCGCGATGTCGACGAGTTCATCCTGCGCCATCAGGGCTGGCTGGAGGCGCGGCTCGACAAATATCCGGACCGGCCCAAACTTCGCCCCGGCGTCAAAATGCCCTTGCGCGGCGTCAACCATGTCATCGTGCATGAGAGCGCCAAGCGCGGCGCGGTCGAACAGGGCATGGATGAGGATGGCGCCTATCTGATCGTGCATGGCGAGCGGTCGCACCTGGGGCGGCGGCTGACCGATTTTCTGAAACGCGAAGCCAAGCGCGACATTGAGCCGATGGCGCTGGCCCTGGCGAAACAGACCAGCCGGAAAGTCAAATCGATCAGGTTCAAGGACACATCGAGCCGCTGGGGCTCGTGCTCATCCGATGGCAATCTCGCCTTTTCCTGGCGCATCATGATGGCGCCGAAGCCGGTGATCGCCTATCTTGTCGCCCATGAGGTGGCGCATTTGAGCGAGATGAACCATGGCCCGAAGTTCTGGAAGCTCACCCGCGAGCTTTGCCCCGACATGGACCGCGCCAAGGCATGGCTGAAGCGCAATGGATCAGCGCTGCAGGCGATCGAGTTTTGATTTTTCTCTTTCACATGAAATATTTTTGTGATATTGTTTCATCAGAAAGGTAGTTCTGATGTCCGTTACCACAAAGCCAAATCCGGTCGAAGCCGCCGAAAGCATGGTTCTGACCAAGGCCGCCTTGCGCGCCGCCGAGCGTCTTCACATACCGGCGACTGTGCTGGCGCCGATCATCGGCCAATCCGAGGCGACGATTTCGCGCATGCGCTCCGGCCGGCATTTTCTTGAACCCGGCAGCAAGCCCTTTGAAATCGCGCTGCTTTTTGTGCGGCTGTTCCGGGCGCTGGATGCCATTACCGGCGGCGATGACAAAGTTTCCGCAGCCTGGCTGCGCAATCTCAACCTGACGCTCGGCGAGGCGCCGCTCAACAAGATGCGCTCGCTCTCCGGCCTGATCGACGTGCTTGCC
>JANNRN010000035.1:0-1826 GCA_031401375.1 Phyllobacteriaceae bacterium
GTCACTTCACCATCGGCCAAAGGCTCAAGACCAACAATGCGCCCATCGAAATATTGAACCATTTGAGCCGTGCAGGCACGGACAGCCAGCCGCGCAACGCGCTGCCGAACCCGGCCCAGCTTGACACGCTCGGCAAATTGATGCCCGCAAACACTGCGGCGATGATCCACACGGTGAGCGCGTATTTTTCGGGGTTCGGATAAGTCGCCATCGCGCCCAACGCCATGACCCAGGCTTTCGGATTAACCCACTGAAATGCCGCGGCTTCCAGAAACGTCATCGGCCGCGCGCCTGCTGACCCTTCACTGAGCGAGCGTGACATCGCAATGTGCCATGCGATGTACAAAAGATAGGCGCCGCCGGCAAATTTCAGAGCGGTGAAAACGAGCGGGTAAGTCTTGAGGATTGCGCCAAGGCCGAAGCCAACGGCCACAAGCAGGACAAAAAAGCCGCTGCTGATGCCCAGCATATGCGGAATGGTGCGCCTGAAACCAAAGTTCACACCGGAGGCGAACAGCATCATGTTATTGGGGCCGGGGGTGATCGAGGTCACGAAGGCAAAGGTGACGAGCGCGAGAAATGTGGGCAGTGTCACGTCATCACATGCCCTGCGGCCCGCGGTTCATCGCAGCGATGCCGGTGCGGCAGACTTCCACGAGGCCGAGCGGAGCCATGATCTGGATGAACTGATCGATCTTGGACGGCCGGCCGGTCAATTCAAAGATGAAATGGCTGACATTGGCGTCGATAACGCTGGCGCGGAAGGCTTCGGCCAGGCGCAAGGCTTCGACGCGCCCTTCGCCCGTGCCGGCAACCTTGACCATCGCCAGTTCGCGTTCGACCGGTTCGCCAATATTGGCTTCGCGGGCCCGCACGGTGAGGTCAACGACACTGTGCACCGGCACGATGCGCTCGAGCTGGTGTTTGATCTGCTCGAGGATATGCGGCGTGCCGCGCGTGACGATGGTGATGCGCGAAAGATGTTTGGCGTGCTCGGTTTCTGAAACCGTCAGCGAGTCAATATTGTAGCCGCGCCCGGAAAACAGGCCGATGACGCGGGCGAGTACGCCCGGCTCGTTATCGACAAGCACGGAGAGCGTATGGTTTTCCGGAAGCTCCTTTTCCTTGGTGATGAAATAGGCGGAACCGGACGGTTGTTTGGCGGCGTTCATTTTGTCATTTTCCTAAACTCTTTGAGACCACGTGAGGTGGATTGGGTATCCGCTGCAGAACCGGATTTGACGCGATTGCGAAGAGCAACAATCGCTGCCGCCGGCGTTGGTCCCGCTGCTATCCAGTCAGGCGGCCTGCTCCAGAAAGCGGCCGCGTCAGTGTCGCCACCCGATGGTCCATCGCCCCCAACAAGGCAGAATTGTGCTCGTGTAATGGTAAGATCGATTAGCTGATCTGCTTCAGCAACCGCAATCCAGGCTCCGCCGGAATATACTCCCCCATAACGGTCTTGAAGGACTGCGACGGGATTTTCATCACTTAAAGTCATTACTCAAACCAGCCCCTTGCCGCTCGCATCAATGGCATTGGCAACGGCCTCATCCGTCGCTTCATCGGGCAACAGCATTTCATTATGCGCCTTGCCAGACGGGATCATCGGGAAGCAATTGGCGAGCGAGGCGACGCGGCAATCGAAAATGACCGGCGCTTTGACGTCGATCATTTCCTGGATGGCGTCATCGAGATCTGCCGGCTTGTCGCAGCGAATGCCGTGACCGCCATAGGCTTTGGCCAGCATGACGAAATCCGGCATGGCTTCCGTGTAGGAACTGGACAGGCGGTTGCCGTGCAGCAATTGCTGCCACTGCCGCACC
>JANNRN010000036.1:0-4309 GCA_031401375.1 Phyllobacteriaceae bacterium
TGCGCAGCCCGAACTGATGAGGGCCGCCGCAAAGGGCGTCATGCACAAGAGCACTGCTTCCCGCAAGGTTTCCCGGCTCTCGCTTCGGGTTAACAAGCTCAGCGCCTAGACCAACACAAATTGTGCCAAAATGACCCGGCCAGGCGCCGGGTTTTTTGCTTTTTGGCCCCATTTTGGCATGGTCTGGCACCCGGCTGCTACTTTAGTCGAACCAATCGCCGCCATACCCGCAAAGCCTTCCCGCGCCAACGCATTGTGGAAGAAATAATTATTTTATTTCAATAACTTGCGCGAGGTTGTCAATGAGAGCCGGGTCGTGTGCCTTAATGGAAGCGTCAAAAGGCGAGTCAAGCAAAATGTTTTGTTTTTTTTCTTTGCCGGCTGCCCCAACGCAAGCTTTGCCATGGCTCGGGGAAAAACGCTTTGAATCCCCAATACTTATGGAAAGTTGAGGATTTGTTAGGATTGGTTAATGTGTGACGCGCCTGCATCAGGCGTGGCAAAAGCCTAAAAGACGCCCTTGAAGCGCGCCCGCGGATGTCGCTAATACCAAGGCTGAGGGGGCCGGGTTTGCCTGGCAATTCCAGAGATAAAAAAGGAAGGAGCGAACCCGTATTTTCGCTGCGGCGAAGCTTTGGCGGAGCCGGAGACAAGGTGTCGTGTTCGGCCGGTCCTGCAACCAAGCAGACCGGGGGGCAGGACCCCGTGCAAACCGGGGAATATCGGCTCTCGAGCCGGGGGCAGATTAGACATGAATTCAATGCGTGCAGCGGGTGAGTTGGCGTCGGGTAGAGCCGAGTGGAAATTTAGAACGCCATATGCAGGCGCAGTCAGCGCAGAGAAGGTGCAGGAAATGAATAAAACAGAGGCCTATGCAGCCTTTGACAGGGTGATCGTCAAACTGAAGGCCCGATTGGGCACTGATGTATTTTCTTCATGGTTCGGCCGTCTGAAGCTCGTGGAAGCGAGCAAGAGCGTCACAAGGCTTTCGGTGCCGACGCCGTTTCTCAGGGCTTGGATCAACAATCATTACCTCGATCTCATCACGGAACTGTGGCGGGAGGAAAATCCTGATCTGTTGAAGATCGAGGTGGTTGTCCGTTCGGCCATTCGTCACACCGTTGAGCAAATTCAGAACGACCCGATGATTGAGCCGCAACACCGGCTTAAAACTGTCAGCGAAGCTTTCGCGCCAAAGGACAAGCGTCCGGCAAACGGCGCGGACAAATCGTCTTCGGTGATCGGATCAACACTTGATTCGCGCTATACGTTCGCGAGCTTTGTTGAGGGCGCGTCCAATCGCGTCGCTCACGCAGCGGCACGAACGGTTGCCGAGTCCGGCATGGGATCGGTGCGTTTCAATCCCCTTTTCATCCACGCTTCGGTCGGGCTTGGCAAAACCCATCTGCTGCAAGCGGTCGTGGCGGAAGCAATCGGCCGGAACCCGGCGAACCGTGTTGTGTACCTCACGGCGGAGTATTTCATGTGGCGGTTTGCTACCGCCATTCGCGACAACAGCGCCCAGTCGTTCAAGGAACAACTGCGTGACATTGACCTGCTCGTCATTGACGACATGCAGTTTCTGCAGGGCAAGTCGATACAGAACGAGTTCTGCCATCTGCTGAATTTGCTGATCGACAGCGCCAAGCAGGTTGTTGTGGCCGCAGACAGGCCGCCGGCGGAACTTGAATCGCTCGACGCGCGGGTGCGATCACGCCTTCAAGGCGGGGTTGCCCTTGAAGTGCTGGCCCCGGACTTTGCCATGCGTCTCGGCATTCTCAAGGCACGCCGCGCCGCCGCACAGACGGACGACCTGACGCTCAACATTCCCGACGAAATTCTTGAGCACATTGCCAATACCGTCACAGGGACCGGACGCGATCTTGACGGCGCGTTCAACCAGGTCATGTTCCGGCGCAGTTTTGAGCCGGATATCACCATTGAGCGGATCGACGAGATCTTGGCGCATCTTGTGCGTCAGGGTGAACCAAAGCGCGTGCGCGTTGAAGACATCCAGCGCATTGTGGCGCGGCATTTCAACGTACCGCGATCGGACCTGTTGTCCAACCGGCGCACCCGAACGATTGTCCGGCCACGTCAGGTCGCCATGTATCTTGCCAAAGTGCTGACGCCCCGGTCGCTGCCGGAAATTGGCCGCAGGTTCGGCGGGCGTGATCACACGACTGTGCTTCACGCAGTGCGCAAGATCGAGAACCAGCAAGGAATCGATGCAAAGCTGAGCCAGGAGCTGGAACTGTTGAAGCGGCTCATCCAGGAACAGCAATAAGCCTGTTGGCGGCGGCGCCGGCAGCCAGATGCCGCTTGCCTTTCGGTGTGGAAATCGGGCAATCTTTGTTAACAGAGCGTAAAGCCCCGATTGTGAGAGTTATTTATCATGCAGGTCACCCTTGAGCGCAGCAATCTCCTGAAGAGCCTCAACCACGTTCACCGCGTGGTCGAGCGGCGCAACACGATCCCCATTCTTTCGAATGTGCTGTTGCGTGCGGACGGCGGCAGCCTTGAGATGAAGGCGACGGATCTTGATCTGGAGATCAATGAAGCAACGCCCGCCATGGTGGAGCGCGGCGGCGCCACGACAGTGCCGGCGCATTTGCTTTATGACATTGTCCGCAAACTCCCCGAGGGCGGCGAGGTCAATCTTTCAACGAATGCCGAAGGAACCTCAATGTCGGTGGTTTCGGGCCGGTCGAGCTTCCGGCTGCAATGCTTGCCGCAATCGGATTTCCCTGAATTGACGGCCGGCTCTTTCACCCATTCGTTCCGCATGCCGGCAATGTCGATCAAAACACTGATCGACAAGACGCAATTTGCGATCTCGAACGAGGAAACACGCTACTACCTCAATGGCATTTACCTGCATGTCATTGATGTGGGGGGCGACTTGAAGCTGCGCGCTGTTGCGACCGACGGGCACCGCTTGGCGCGCGCTGAACAGGATGCGCCTCCCGGATCTGAGGGCATGCCGGGCATTATCGTTCCGCGCAAAACGGTGAGTGAAGTACAAAAGCTGCTTGATGATCCGGACATTATTGTCACGGTCGAATTGTCGGATTCCAAGCTGCGCATGACGATAGGCAGTGTCGTTCTGACATCGAAACTTATCGATGGCACGTTCCCCGATTACCAACGGGTTATCCCGACCGGCAATGACAAGAAGCTGACCATCGACCGCCAGAGCTTTGCGCAGGCCGTTGATCGCGTGTCGACCATTTCGTCCGAACGCGGGCGGGCGGTCAAGCTCGCCATCGGTAATGGCTCGGTGGTGCTGACGGTCAACAATCCGGATTCCGGCAGCGCCACGGAAGAAGTTGCCGCAAACTATGATGCGGACAACGTCGATATCGGTTTCAATGCCAAGTATCTTCTCGACATCACCAGCCAGCTCACCGGTACTGATGCCATTTTCATGCTGGCTGACTCCGGTTCGCCGACCTTGATCCGCGATTCAGCCGATGAAAATGCGTTGTATGTTCTGATGCCGATGCGGGTGTAGTGGCCTGCGTCATTTGGAAGTGCAGGTAATTTTGACCCTCGGCGCTGCCCCTCATCCGCCCCTATCGGGGCACCTTCTCCCCGTGAGAACGGGGAGAAGGGAAGAACAGCAAGCGCCGTCGCTTGCCTTCTCCCCGCTTCTTGCGGGGAGAAGATGGCCCGAAGGGTCGGATCAGGGGCAGCGCCGAGGGTCCGAATTGACCTTTCGCGATGCCGGCTGCTAGCGGCGGCAAGGAATGGAAGACAACCAAAAGCCCCATGCGCCGCCGCTTTATCTGTCAGGCCTGAAGCTCCAAGACTTCCGCAATTACGCGAGCGCAGCGCTCAGCTTTGCGCCGCGCCATGTTGTGTTCACCGGCGAAAATGGCGCGGGAAAGACCAATCTTCTGGAAGCCATTTCGCTGCTCTCGCCCGGACGCGGCATGCGGCGGGCGAACTATGCCGACATGGTGCGCGCAGGCGTCGAAAACGGCTTTGCCGTGCATGCGGACTTGCGGACTGAAGACGGCGAAGTCTCGCTTGGCACCGGCAATGGCGCGGAAGGCGGCGGGCTTGAGACAAGCCGCAGGCTGCGCGTCAACGGCGCGCCGGCCAAAGGCGCGGATGCGTTTCTGGATTATCTGCGCGTCGTCTGGATCGCGCCGCAGATGGACGGGCTGTTTTCCGGCCCTTCCGTAGACCGCCGCCGGTTTCTCGACCGGCTGGTGCTGGCAATTGACCCATCGCACGGGGCGCGAGTGCTCGACTATGAAAAGTCGATGCGGGCCCGCAACAAATTGTTTGAGGACGGGCGCGA
>JANNRN010000037.1:0-10056 GCA_031401375.1 Phyllobacteriaceae bacterium
ACCCGCCGCACGGTCAAGAAACAATGGCAGGCGGCCTGGCTGGTGCGCGCGATTGAATGCATCGACCTGACAACACTGGCGGGCGACGACACGCAAGGCCGCGTGGAGCGGCTGTGCGACAAGGCGAGGCACCCGCTGCGCGACGATCTCCAGTTGGCGCTTGGGCTCAGCAGCCATGATCTGCACACCGGCGCGGTCTGCGTTTACCCCAACATGGTGTCCACCGCCGTGCGGGTGTTGCGCGGCACCGGCGTGCCGGTCGCCTCTGTGGCGACCGGATTTCCGGCAGGCCTCACGCCGCTGGCGCAGCGTCTGGCCGAGATCAGCTATGCGGTTGGCGAAGGCGCCAGTGAAATCGATATCGTCATCACGCGCGCGCACGTTCTCACCGGCAATTGGCCAGCGCTCTACGATGAGATTCGCCAGATGCGCGAGGCCTGCGGCAAGGCGCGGATGAAAAGCATTCTGGCGACGGGCGACTTGAAAACACTGACCAATGTCTATCGCGCCTCGATGGTGGCGATGATGGCGGGTTCGGATTTCATCAAGACCTCGACCGGCATGGAAGGCGTCAACGCCACGTTGCCGGTCGGGATCACCATGCTGCGGGCGATCCGCGATTATCACGCGGCAACCGGGTTCCACGTGGCTTTCAAGCCCGCCGGCGGCATCCGGACCGCGAAGGATGCGCTTGCCTGGCTGACGCTGATGAAAGAGGAACTTGGCAACGACTATTTGCAGCCGGACCTTTTCCGCATGGGCGCCAGCGGGCTCCTGACCGACATCGAGCGGCAGATCGAACATTTCGTGACCGGCCGCTATTCTTCCGCCGATCACCACGGCATTGGGTGAGACATGAACGAAATCACCAAGATCCTCAAGACAATGGAATACGGGCCGGCGCCGGAAGAGGACGGCCATGTGCGAGCCTGGCTTGCCGCGCACAAATCCGGTTTCGGCCATTTCATCAACGGCAAGTTCACGCCGCTTGGCAAGGGCAGGACATTCAAGGCGATGAACCCCGCCAATGGCGAGACACTTGGAAATGTCGCCATTGCCTCAGCCAGGGATGTCGATGCGGCGGTTGCCGCTGCCGGCGCCGCGTTCAAGGGATGGTCGGCGCTTACCGGCAACCAGCGCGCGCGCCATCTTTATGCGCTTGCCCGCCATGTGCAGAAGCATGCCCGCTTCCTCTCGGTGCTGGAGACGATCGACAATGGCAAGTCGATCCGGGAAACCCGCGATCTCGACATTCCGCTTGTCGCCCGGCACTTCTATCACCATGCCGGATGGGCGGAACTGCGCGACGAACAGTTTCCAGGCCATGCCGCCGCCGGTGTCTGCGGCCAGATCATTCCCTGGAACTTCCCGCTCCTGATGCTGGCATGGAAAGTGGCACCGGCGCTCGCCGCCGGATGCACTGTTGTATTGAAGCCTGCCGAGCACACACCGCTGACCGCTTACGCCTTTGCGGAAATCTGTAACGAGGCGGGGCTCCCGGCCGGGGTGTTCAATCTTGTCAATGGCGATGGTTCGACCGGCGCGCTGATCGCCGGTCACAAGGATGTCTCAAAACTCGCCTTCACTGGTTCAACCGAGGTCGGCCGCATCTTGCGCAGGCAGACCGCGGGCTCGGCCAAGAAACTCTCTCTCGAACTTGGCGGCAAGTCGCCCTTCATCGTGTTTGACAATGCCGATATTGACGCGGCCATTGAAGGCGTGGTCGACGCCATCTGGTTCAATCAGGGCGAGGTCTGCTGCGCAGGTTCACGCGCGCTCGTGCAGGAAGGCATTGCTCCGCGCTTTTATGAGAAGCTCAAGGCGCGGATGGAGACGCTGCGTGTCGGCAATCCGCTCGACAAGTCCGTCGACATGGGCGCCGTTGTTGCGCCTGTACAAATTGAGAGCATCAAGGCGAAGGTTGCCGCAGGTGTCGCCGAGGGCGCGAGCATGTTCCAGCCAAGCTGGGCGGACAGTGTGATCAAGGCCAAGGGCTGTTTCTTCCCGCCAACCCTGTTCACCAATGTCTCCCCCGGCTCAAACCTTGCGCAGGAAGAGATCTTTGGCCCGGTTCTGGCGGCGACCACTTTCCGCACGCCGGGCGAAGCGGTGCAACTGGCCAACAACAACCGCTATGGTCTTGCCGCCTCGATCTGGTCGCAGAATCTGGACACGGCCTTCGAGGCCGCCAGAAACGTCAAAGCCGGTGTTGTCTGGATCAACTCAACCAATCTTTTCGATGCCGCCGCCGGTTTTGGCGGCTACAAGGAGTCCGGATTTGGCCGCGAGGGCGGGCGCGAAGGCATGATGGAATATCTTGTTCCGGCCTGGCAGAAGAAGGCAAAACCGCTGGCAATCGCCAAAGCCCTTCATGCGCCGGCGCCGATGCCAGAGGGCGGCGATGCCACCAGCGCAGTGCTCGACCGGACGGTTAAAATGTATATCGGCGGCAAACAGGCGCGGCCGGACTCCGGTTATTCCTATCCGGTGCTGGATGCCAAGGGCAGGATCATCACAGAGGCGGGTCTTGGCAACCGCAAAGACATCCGCAACGCGGTGGAGGCGGCGCACAAATCCGAAGGCTGGGCGGGCATGACGGGCCATCAGCGCGCGCAAGTCCTGTATTTCCTTGCGGAAAACCTCGAAATGCGCGCGGACGAATTCACCCGCCGCCTCATCCAGACCGGCGCCACGCCTGCCAACGCCAAGCGGGAGTTTGAAGCATCCGTGGCGCGCGTCATGTATTATGCCGCATGGGCGGACAAGTACGACGGCGATGTGCGCGGCCCGGCGGCGCGCATGCTGTCACTGGCGCTGAAGGAACCCTACGAAGTTCTGGCGATCTCCTGTCCGGACGAAATGCCGCTGCTTGCCTTCCTGTCGCTCGTGCTTCCGGCGATCGCGATGGGCAACCGCGTCGTCGCGACGCCCTCACCAAACCAGCCGCTCAGCGCCTGCGACCTCTATCAGGTATTCGACACCAGCGACCTGCCGGGCGGTGTCGTCAACATTGTCACCGGCGACCGCGACAGCCTGGCCGATACGCTGGCCAAGCATGACGACATCGGCGCGCATTGGTATTTCGGTTCAGCTAAGGGTTCGAAAAACGTCGAGACGGTCTCTGCCGGAAATCTGAAACTGACCTGGGTGAACAATGGCCTTGCGCGCGACTGGCTTGATCCTGCCCAGGGTCAGGGCGGGGAGTTCTTGTTCAAGGCAACACGGGTAAAGAACATCTGGACGCCGTTTGGAGTGCTGCCCAATGCTGCCTCAGGAAGTTATTAGAAAGAAGCGCGACGGCGGCAGGCTGTCGCCCGAAGAAATCGGTTTTTTCGTGCACGGCATCACTTCGGGCGCAGTGTCGGAAGGCCAGATTTCCGCATTTGCCATGGCCGTTTTTTTCAACGGCATGGAACGCGACGAGGCGGTGGCGCTGACCTTGGCCATGCGCGATTCCGGCGCAGTGCTCGATTGGTCGGACCTGCCGGGTCCGGTCGTTGACAAACATTCGACTGGCGGCGTCGGCGACAACGTCTCGCTGATGCTGGCGCCGATTGTGGCCGCTTGTGGCGCCTATGTGCCGATGATTTCCGGGCGCGGGCTCGGCCACACCGGCGGCACGCTCGACAAGATGGATTCAATTCCCGGTTACAAGACCCAGCCTGACAATGCGCTGCTGCGAAAAGTCGTAGCCGAAGTCGGAACCGCCATCATCGGCCAGACCGCCGATCTTGCCCCCGCCGACAAGCGGTTTTATGGCATCCGCGATGTGACGGCGACGGTCGAATCCGTACCGCTCATCACTGCGTCGATCCTGTCCAAAAAACTTGCGGCAGGCCTTCAGGCGCTGGTGCTGGATGTGAAGTCCGGCAATGGCGCCTTCATGGACAAGACGAAAGACGCGGTGCAACTCGCGACCTCCCTGGTCGAGGTCGCCAATGGCGCCGGACTCAAGACTGTGGCGCTGATTACGGACATGAACGAGCCCTTGGCGAGCGCCGCGGGTAACGCCGTCGAAGTGATGAACGCCGTTGAGTTCCTGACCGGCAAGCGTGACAGCCGCCTCGAAGAGGTCACGCTTGATCTTGCCGCTGAAATGCTGGCGCAGTCCGGGGTTTGCGCGACGGTGCGCGAGGGGTTCGACACTGCCAAATCCGCACTTGATGGCGGCAGGGCGGCGGAACTGTTTGGCCGGATGGTCTCGGCGCTTGGCGGCCCCGCGGACTTTGTTGAGCGCGCCAGGCATTATCTGGCGCCAACCCCGCTCATCTTGCCGGTCAAGGCTGAGAGCAATGGTTTTGTCACCGCCATTGCCACGCGTAATGTCGGGCTCGCCGTTGTCGCCTTGGGAGGAGGAAGGACAAGGCCGCAGGACCCGGTTGATCATGCCGTGGGGTTCACCGGTCTGATGCCCATCGGCGCGCAGTTGAAACGTGGTGACACGCTCTGTTTCGTTCACGCGCGCACCCAGAGCCAGGTCGACGCCGCAGCGAGCGCTATTCGCGAGGCTTATTTGCTTGGCCCGTCAAAGCCCGTGCGAACTGATCCGGTCGTGCGAAGGATCGGGGCGAAGAAAATCACTGCTTGAGAATGAGTTCGCCGTCGGCGACTTCGAAACTCTTCAATTGACGCAAGAAGCTCATGCCGAGCAAAGTTCCGGGCAGCGACCGGTCGTCGAGCACTGCCGCTTCGACATTGCGCACCCGGATCGAGCCAATCTCGACCGTTGCAATCATTGCCTTCGCCACCTTGACGGTGCCGTTGGCGGTCGAAACCTGATAAGTGAAGTCCGCAGGAACCAGCAAGATACCAAGTTGCCGGGCCGTGGACTTGGTGATCGCGACAATCGTGGCGCCGGTATCGACCATGGCCTCCACTGGGCGGCCGTTCATGCGGAATTCGCTGATGAAGTGGCCTTGCGAATTCATCTCGATCTTTTCTTCGCCCGAAAGCGAAACGCGCTGCGCCTCGGCGGGTTCCGCGCTTGAGGGCTCGGCCGCCTCACTTCTTTGTTCAAGAAGCTGTGGATTTTTTTCGAGGAACGACGGCACAGTCAGCGCCGCGACCGCAAAGAACACAATCAGGCCAATCAAGCGTTCCATCATCAAATCCGGTTGTGGCGCAAGAGCATTTCCAGGAAAAGTGGACACCGGTTTTCCGTCCGGAAATGCGCAAGAACAAATACGTAGAGACAGGCAGCGATTCAAAGAAACGATGAATGACTCTACAAGACAATTTGCATCAAGGTGCTGACTTGATCATTAAGGACAGCATTCAAACACGGTGAGTCGCCTGCACTGGTAAACAAAGGGTTGATCAAGCCATGATCATTCAAAGCGTCAACGTTGGAAAACCCCGCGCTTTCGAGCACACGGCGCCGGGCGTCACCGGCATTTTCAAGGAGCCTCAAACCGGGCCGGTTCGGGTTGGAGCCCTCGGCCTTGAGGATGACGCCATTTGCGACACCGCCCATCACGGCGGGCTTGACCAGGCCGTCTACCTCTATGGCGTTGAGGACTATTCCTTCTGGTCGAACGAACTGGGCCGCTTGCTCGCGCCGGGCACGTTTGGCGAGAATCTGACGGTTGCGGGGCTCGAAAGCGCCAAGATCAACATCGGCGACCGCTTCACCCATGGCTTGCTTGTGCTGGAAGTCACGTCGCCGCGCATCCCCTGCCGCACCTTCGCTGCGCGCATGGATGACAAGTATTTTGTCAAGAAGTTCATGGATGCCGGCCGTCCCGGCATCTATTGCCGCGTGCTCGGCGAGGGTGAGATCAAGGCGGGAGATGCGCTGACATTTCTGCCATTTGAGGGCGAACAGGTGTCGGTCCTTGAGCTCAACACGTCATGGAGCCGCACCGATCTGGAGCCTTCCGAGCTGCAACGCTTTCTGGCAACCCCGGTCCATTCGGGATTGCGGCGGAAGTGGGAAGAGTTGCTGGCTTGACATTGCGCACCGGCTCCCGGCAATTCACCGCCACGGCTTTGCGACAAGGAGTTTGGGGCAATAATGGCTGACGGTTCCGCCAGCACTCCGGGTCAGACCAAGCTTGACCAAGCCGCCGAAAGGCTCCTGGGGGACATTTTTCCCAAGCATTTCGGCACAGGATGGTTTTCAGGTCTCCTTGGCGTCTTCCTCTCGGTTGGGAGTTTCCTTGCGGTTCTGGTGTTTCGCTATCCTCAATGGCTGACGATGTCGGAGACCGCGCCGCGCTATCCTGTTGAAACCATGCGCCTCTTGCTGGCGCTGGCAATTCTCGCCGGCTTCCTGTTTTCCGCCATCAATATACTGCTGCGGCCATCCAAACGTCTTGGTCTGACTGGCCTTTTCTTTTGCATGGCAGCGATTCTTGCTGGTGGAAGCACGGTGGAGGTGGGCAGCGGCGCGGCTGCGTTTCGCATTGGTCTTGACTGGTTTATCTTGAACCTTGTGCTGCTGGCTTTGGTGTTTGTGCCGCTTGAACGGCTGTTTCCCCTCAAGGCCGATCAGGGAATCTTCCGCGCCGGCTGGACCACCGACGGTATCTATTTTCTTGTCAGTCATGTCGCGGTCGAGCTGATGACGTTCTTCACGCTGCTGCCCGCAACCTTGATTGCCCAGTCATTCCACGCGCGCGTTTCAGGGATTGATCCGGACAAGTTGCCGCTGGTCGCCGAGGTTTTGGCCGTGATGCTGGTTGCTGATCTTGCGCAATATTGTGTGCATCGCAGCTTCCACCGGATAGGCTGGGCATGGCCGTTTCACGCCATCCACCATTCCTCGCGGGCAATGGATTGGCTTGCCGGATCGCGGCTGCACGTTGTCGACATTATTCTCACCCGTGCGCTCACTCTCGCCCCATTGCTTGTCATCGGGTTTTCACAACAGGCGCTTTATGTCTGGCTCGTGATCGTCGCGGTTCAGGCAACGCTCAACCATGTCAACATGCGATTTGATGTTCCAGTGCTCAATCAATTGCTTGTCATGCCGCGCTTTCATCACTGGCATCACGCGATGGCGCCGATCGACAAGAATTTTGCCGTGCATTTTCCCTGGATCGACCGGATATTTGGCACCTACCACATGCCGAAGGGAGAATGGCCCTCGGAGACCGGGATCAGAGGCGATCCGGTGCCACCCGAGTTCACCCGTCAACTTGTCTGGCCGTTCCGCCGCCGATGATCGGATTCAGGGGCTCTACTTGGTCCCGTACATGCGGTCGCCCGCATCGCCAAGCCCTGGCACGATATAGCCTTTTTCGTTGAGGTGGCTGTCGATGGAGGCGGTGAAAACCGGCACGTCCGGATGCGCCTTGGAAAACCGCTCGATGCCTTCGGGCGCCGCCAAAAGACAGACAAAATGCAGATTGGTCGCGCCGCGGCCTTTCAGCTTTTCGACAGCGGCAATGGCGGAATTCGCCGTCGCCAGCATCGGATCAACCACGATCACCAGCCGGTCGGCAATGTCTTCCGGCGCCTTGAAGTAATATTCGATTGCTTCAAGCGTGTCATGGTCGCGGTAAAGCCCGATATGGGCGACGCGCGCGGATGGCACCAGCTCCAGCATGCCTTCCAGAAGCCCGTTGCCGGAACGCAGGATCGAGGCGAAAACAAGTTTCTTGCCGCCGAGGATTGGCGCATCCATTGCCTGAAGAGGCGTCTCGATCCGCTTGGTGGTCAGCTCGAGATTGCGCGTCACTTCATAGCAAAGCAGCAGCGAGATTTCTTTCAGCAGCTGCCGGAAACTCGCCGTCGAGGTGTTCTTGTCGCGCATGATGGTCAGCTTGTGCTGCACCAGCGGATGATTGACGACAGTAACACTCATGGTAGGCTCCCGGAACGATTGCGCCACCATCTCTAAGCCCGGTGCCGCCCCAAGCATAGCGCTTCCGCTCAACAAGCCACAGAATTACGCCATGTCGCCGTCGAGCCGCGCAAAAAGCCTTGTGCGGGTGGCCTCGTCGACAAAGGCGGCGCCGATTGCAGTGCGGGTAATCTGGCTCAGCTCGGCATCGCTCAAGCCGAACTCTTTTGTGCCGATCTCGTATTCGTGGGCAAGGCTGGTGGCAAAATACGGCGGGTCATCCGAGTTCAGCGTCACCGGAATGCCGGCGGCGCGAAGTTTCAGGAACGAGTGTTCCGCAAAGCCTGGAAATACCTTCAGTGAAATGTTCGAGGCGGGACAGCATTCCAGAACGATCTTCTCGTCCGCCAGCCGCCTGACCAAATCGGGATTCTCGATGGCGCGAACGCCGTGCCCGAGGCGGGTGGGCTTCAGATGGTCAAGCGCGTCGGCGACGCTTTGCCAGCCGACAAGTTCGCCAGCGTGAACAGTGATGCCATAGCCCGCATCACGCGCCCGGTCGAATGAGCGGACAAAGTCCTTCGGGTGATGCACGCGCTCTTCTCCCGCCATGCCCCAGCCGGTGATCAGCGGATGCGGGTTGGCGATGAGATAGCGCGCCGCTTCATCGACACCTTCAGGTCCAAGATGGCGCAAGCCGGTCGCCACCATGCGGGCCTCAATGCCGGTATTGGCCTTGGCGCGGCCCATGCCTTCCGCCAAGCCTTCGATATATTCCTTGGGGTCAAGGCCGCAGCTCTGCGCATGATTGGTTGAAATGAAAACCTCACCGTAGATTGCGCCATCCGCCGCAATGCGCTCGAAATGCGTTTGCGCCAGCAGCGCATAGTCTTCCGCCGTCCTGAACAGGCTCGCCGACAGGTCATAGGCCGCCAGAAACGAGGTGAAATCATGCCAGGCGAACCCGTCTCCCTTGATATGGCCATCGATATTGACGCCATATTTTTTTGCCTGTTTCGCAACCAGTTGCGTTGAAGCCGCGCCTTCGATGTGACAATGCAGTTCCGCTTTGAGCACCATTCATCCACCCGATTTGCCGTGACCGCATGGCACGTTCCGCGACAATAGCTATCAATCAAGTGATCGGCTATTGTTTGGACGAAAATTTTTTGAACCGGAATGGCACATGAGCGTTGAACGTGTAACCGAGCGCGGCGGAATGGAAGGCTCCTTTGGCTTCGCGCCAATCGAGCCGGACGAAAAACAGGACAAGGTCAACGCAGTTTTTCACAAGGTGGCCAAGCGCTACGACGTGATGAATGATCTCATGTCCGCCGGCATGCACCGCCTGTGGAAAGACGCCTTCGTCGCCTGGCTTTCGCCGCCAAAGCGCGCAGGGTGGAAAGTGCTGGATGTGGCGGGTGGAACCGGCGACATTGCGTTCAGGATTATCGAGGCCTCGCACGGCAAGGCAGAGGCGACCGTGCTCGACATTAACGGTTCCATGCTGGATGTTGGCCGCGGGCGCGCCGAAAAGCGCGGGCTTGCCGCTGCCACGACATTTGTCGAGGCGAATGCCGAACAATTGCCTTTCGCCGACAAGTGTTTCGACGCCTATACGATTGCATTTGGCATCCGCAACGTGCCGCGCATCGACGTGGCGCTCACTGAGGCGTTTCGCGTGCTGAAGCCCGGGGGCCGCTTCATGTGCCTGGAGTTTTCCGAAGTTGATGTGCCGCTGCTCGACCGCTTCTATGAAGCATGGTCGTTCAACGCCATTCCGCGCATAGGCAAAATGGTGACGGGCGATGAGGGTTCGTACCAATATCTGATCGAATCTATCCGCAAGTTCCCAAACCAGGAGAACTTCGCCGCCATGATCCGTAAGGCCGGGTTCGAGCGTGTGGCGTTCCGCAACTACTCGGGTGGAATCGTCGCGGCGCATTCAGGCTGGAAGCTCTGACAGCATGAGTGATTTCTCCGCATCCATGCGCCTCATGCGCGCCGGCTGGGTTCTGACGCGGGAAGGGATATTTGCCTCGATCCCGGTCGAGGGTCTGACAGGACCTGCCGCGCTGGCGCAGCGCATTGCCAAAATGCTGGCCAAACGAGGCGGCAAATCGGCGACGCGCGAATTGCGTCTGGCGCGCGCCATCAACCGGCTCGGCCCTTCCTATGTGAAGCTCGGCCAGTTTCTCGCCACGCGCCCCGATATTGTCGGCAAGCAGTTTGCGCAGGACCTGTCGCGGCTGCAGGACCGGATGGATTCG
>JANNRN010000038.1:0-3805 GCA_031401375.1 Phyllobacteriaceae bacterium
ATGACCGGCCCGCCGACAAGGTCACGGTTACCCATATTGACCGCTGCCTGTCGTGTCTCTCCTGCATGACCACCTGCCCGTCCGGCGTTGACTATATGCACCTCGTCGACCATGCCCGCGCCCATATCGAAAAAACCTATCAGCGCCCGCTGATTGACCGGCTCATCCGCTCGGTTTTGTCTACGATCCTTCCTTACCCAAACCGCTTCCGCATTGTGCTGAAGCTGGCCGCGTTGGGCCGCCACTTCGCTCCGGCTTTGGAAAAAATCAGCGCGCTGAAGCCGCTGGCGGCGATGTTGAAGCTTGCGCCGAAGGTGCTGCCCGCGCCGCAAACAGATCGCTCTTCTTCCATACCCCTCCCTAAAGGCCGGGTCGCTATCCTGTCCGGCTGCGCTCAATCGGTGCTCGATCCGGGCATCAACGCGGCTGCGGTGCGGCTCCTCAACCGTCTCGACATTGAAGTGATCACGCCGAAAGGCGAAGGCTGTTGCGGCGCTCTGGTGCATCACATGGGCAGGGAGGCGGCGGCGTTGGATTTTGCCCGCGCCAATATTGATGCCTGGACTGAGGAAATCGAAGGCGAGGGCCTCGACGCGATCATCATCACCGCATCCGGCTGCGGCACCGCCATCAAGGATTACGGCCACATGCTGCGGCTCGATCCGGTCTATGCCGGAAAAGCGGCCCGCATTTCAGCGCTCGCCAAAGACATTACCGAGTATCTTGCGGCCATCGACTTGCCGGCCCCGCGTTTCCGCACCGGGATCAGCGTTGCTTATCATTCCGCCTGCTCAATGCAGCATGGGCAGAAAATCACCAAAGCGCCAAAGGAACTTCTGGCCAAGGCGGGTTATGTGGTGAAGGAGCCGGCGGAGGGGCACTTGTGCTGCGGCTCGGCCGGAACCTACAACATCCTGCAGCCAGAGATCGCCGCAAGGCTGCGCGACAGGAAAGTCAACAACATCGAGCGCACCGGGGCCGTGTTGATTGCCACCGGCAATATTGGCTGCATGACACAAATTGCTTCCGGCACAAACGTGCCAATTGTGCACACGGTGGAACTGTTGGACTGGGCATGGGGCGGGCCCAAGCCTGCAAAACTATGAACGAAAAGCGGCGCCGTCCCCCGGCGCCGCTTCTCTTTCGCAAGACATGTGCTTCGTTGCACTTTGCCTTGCGCCCCTCAGAACTCTTCGCGTGATCTTCGAAACCCATTGGATTTCCAGATGGAATCACGCCCAAAAATCTTACATCACGATAACCCTTGTTCCAACGCCGACGCGCTCGTAAAGGTCCACCACATCTTCATTGCGCATCCGTATGCAGCCGGACGACACCGCTTGTCCGATTGTCCATGGCTGATTGGTGCCGTGAATGCGATAAAGCGAATTGCCCAGATACATGGCGCGCGCGCCGAGCGGATTGGCGGGCCCTCCCTCCATTCTGTCAGGCAGGATGCGGCCCTCTTTCTGGCGCACCCGGATTTTCATTTCTTCCGGAGGCGTCCATGCGGGCCATTCAGCTTTGCGCGCAATCTTGTGCTCGCCCGCCCATTCAAATCCGGGCTTGCCCACACCGACGCCGTAACGCCTCGCCGTACCGTTCTCGCCAACCAGAAACAGGAACTTCTGGTTGGTGTCGATGACAATCGTTCCCGGCTTTTCGCCGCCGTCGTAAGCGACGTCCTGCGGCAGGAACATCGGATCGAGTGTTCTTGACGCCTTCTTCTTTTGCGGTTGCAGTGAAACGGCTTGTATCAGTCCATCCGGGCCAATCTTGACCACATTGTCATAATTGCCGCTGGCAATCGGCTCCGCCGCAAATGTACGCCGTTTGCCGTTCCTTGTGGTCACCGTCACGCCAATAATCGTCTGCCGCTCGTGCAGCACGGGAGCTGGCAAGGTGCGCTTGATCTTGAATTTCGGATTGCTGAGCTGCATGACCCAAGGCGCCGACAGATCTGGCGAAATCACCACGGAGGGGCGGGTCGCATAGCGGTCTTCCGCCAAGGCGGCTCCGCCAAGGAGAACGACTGACGCCAGGGTGGAAACAAACACACACTTGATCATACTCATACTCGCACAGATACACTGTCTTCCTGACAGCCTGTGTCAGCATTTTGCCTTGTCAGCGCAACTGAATGGTAAACCGCCATTCATAAAATGCGATTCATTGCGTAAAGCTCTTGCTGTGGTTACCGGAAGGTTGGCGGGCATGGTTAAGCGGGAGTGAAATGATGGATGGTGAACTGGAGAACGGCCTGATCGCCGGATCTGACGGCAATATCCGTTGCTGGTGGCCCGGCGCTGACAGCGAATATCAGCGCTACCATGACGAGGAATGGGGCCAACTCGTCACCAATGATGTCCGGCTTTTCGAAAAGATTTGCCTTGAGGGCTTCCAGTCGGGTCTTTCCTGGCTCACCATTCTGCGCAAACGCGAGAATTTCCGCGCCGCCTTTGCCGGATTTGATTTTGAAAAGGTCGCAGGATTTGGCGAGGCCGATATCGCCCGCCTTCTCGCCGACGCCGGCATCGTCCGCCATCGCGGCAAGATTGTTTCCACCATCAACAACGCCCGGCGCGCCATCGAGATGAAACAGGAATTCGGTTCACTGGCCGCCTATTTCTGGTCACACGAGCCGCCGGCGTCCGAGCGTCCATCGCGCTTTGACCTTGCCACGCTGAGGGCGCAGCCGGCCACAGCGGCTTCGCAGCGCCTGTCCAAGGATATGAAGAGGCGCGGCTGGTCCTTTGTCGGCCCCACGACGTGTTATGCCTTCATGCAGGCGATGGGACTGGTCAATGACCATCTGGAAGGCTGTCATTGCCGCGCAAAACTCGTAAAGGCGAGGGCGGCCTTCAGGCGTCCGGGGAACTGAGCGCGTGCGTCCGTTTTCCGATCAGTCCGTTGCCGCGCGCTATGCCTCGTTCAGTCCTGGTCCCCGGGAAAAGCTGATGGACCTGCGCGAGCTTGCCCATACAACGGCTGCATCCATTTCCGGCGCGGGCCCGCTGGTTGAAGCGCTCAAATGGGGCCAGCCGAGCTTTGCCGCCCGCGCCAAACCCGGCAGCACTTTCCGGCTCGATGAAGTCAGGAACGGCGGCGGCAAATACGCGCTCTATTTCTTGTGCCAAACAACTTTGGTCGCCACTTTTCGTGAGCTTTACCCTGATCACTTCGAGTTTGAGGGCAATCGCGCCATCATCTTCGAGCCGCAAAAGAAATACGAAAGCGCAGACATCGCGCACTGCATGGCGCTCGCGTTGACCTATTATCGCGGCAAAGC
Organism: Phyllobacteriaceae bacterium; assembly: GCA_031401375.1. GTDB lineage: Bacteria > Pseudomonadota > Alphaproteobacteria > Rhizobiales > Rhizobiaceae > JANOYJ01. Next base: position 3,290 of record JANNRN010000038.1, read on the forward strand.
GCCGGTTTGAACAAGACCCTCAGCGCTTGCCGTTGAGCACCATGTCGAACTCGACTTCATTCTTGTAAATCGGCGTGCCGACATCCATGCCAAACGGTGCGCGCCGCACGATGCCGGTCACCTGAAAACTGATCTTGTTGCCGCCGCGCGACATCAGGCTTGCCTGAAATCTTGCGGGCTTGGTAATGCCCCGCGCCGTCAACATTCCCTCAATCAGCGCTGAAGTGGCACTTGTTTGGGTAATTTTCGTTGAACGGAACATTACCTCCGGGAACGAAGCAACGTCGAACACCGCTGACGAGCGCAGGAAATTCTCCATGCGGTTATCCGGCGTATCGACGCTTTCGGGAAACAGCGTGAACTGCACCTTTGAAGCGCTGATTCCGCTGCTGCTCAAGGCAAACTCGCCGGAAAACTTGCTGAAGGTTCCTGAAATGCCGCCGCCGCCAACCTGGGCGACCCTGAAGCCGATATGAGAATTGGCGAGGATCTCGTATTTCCCGACAGCCTCCGACA
>JANNRN010000039.1:0-3865 GCA_031401375.1 Phyllobacteriaceae bacterium
CCGCACCGGCTTCGAACTGTTCTTCACCTCGCACAAGCCCAGATCGTCGAATGCCGCATCGAGCTTGCCCGCGACCTGTTCGTGCACGCTGCCGGAAATGTAAATCCCGCCCGGTTCCGCCATGGCCTGAAGCCTGACCGCAATGATCACCCCGTCACCATAGAGATCGCCGCTCTCGACCACTACGTCGCCGAGATTGACGCCCACCCGCAGCACGACGCGCCGGTCGTCCGCGACGCCCTCGTTCGCCGCCGCGAATTGCCTCTGCAATTCGACCGCGCAGGCAACCGCGTTGACCGCGCTGGCGAACTCGACCAGCACCCCGTCGCCCATCACCTTGACAACGCGCCCGTGATGCCGCGCCACCATGGGATCAAGCACCACCGTCCGCCGTTCCCTGAGCGCAGCAAGGGTTCCCGCCTCGTCCTGCTCGATCAGTCGGCTGTATCCGGCGACATCGGCGGCGAGAATAGCGGCGAGGCGGCGTTGAACGGGGGTCTCAGCCATGAGGCGCAACCGCGTTTCTTGAGGTTCAGCGACCGTGATTGTATGTGAACCTTGACCGGGTGTCTATTCGGCAGAACTTGCGTGACACAGCGCAGAACGCCGCCATTTGCCTCCAGCAAAAACGCGGCCGGGCAGATCGGGCCGGAGGCATGACGCAAAGCAGCTTTTGTTCAACACGCAGCGTTAACCTCCGCCCTTGATCCGGTACGCGCGCGGGCTTGTCCCATAGACCTGCCTGAACATGCGTGAAAACGCTGTATGCGAGCCGAAGCCGGCGCGGATGGCGATGTCCTGCATGGAGAGGCGCGTGTCGGTCACCATGCGTCGCGCCGCCTGCAGTCTCAGCTTCAGGTAAAAGTCGCCCGGACTACGGTTGAGCGCTTTCCTGAAAATGATCTCAAGGCTGCGCTGGGTCAGTTTCAGCCGTTTGGCGATGGCAGCGATGGTCAGCGGCGCATCGACATTGGCCTCCATCAGGCGGATGGCTTCCGAAACGCGCGGTTCGTGCCCGGACAGGCGTCCGAGCGAAACCAGCGGCTGCGCGTCGGTGGCGGCATGGGCTTCGTCATAGACAAAGATCGAGGCGACCTCGAGCGCCAGCGACGTGCCGTAGCGGCTGCGGATAAGATGCAGCATCAGATCGAACGTCGGCGAGGCGGCCCCCGACGTGAAAACATTGCCATCGACCACGAAACGGTCGGCCCGCACATCGACATGGGGAAACTTGGCGGCAAAGTCCTCAAAGTCCTCCCAGTGCGTGGTGGCGGATTTGCCGTCGAGCAACCCGGCCCGGGCCAGAAGCCAGGGACCCGCCTCGACGCCGCCAACAGCGCGAAAGCCGCGCGCGGCCTTGGCAAACACGCCCAGTTCCCGCCGTCCGGCATGCCGGTCCTGGTTGAAGCCGGAGATGACAATGAGGGCGTCGCCGCGAAGCGTGGATGTCAACGCCGCGCTTGCGGGAACCGGAATGCCGCAGGTCAGCATGACGGGGTTCCCGTCAAAGGAGGCAATCGTCCAGTCAAACAGTTTCCGCTCTGCCGCCCGGTTGGCCGCACGCATCGGGTCGAGCGTCGAGGCGAGTGACATCAGCGATGATTCGGGCAAGACAAGAACCGTCACGCTGATCGGTTCGGGCGAGGGCGAGAACAGGGACATTTCGTAATCCGCCTTATCGGGTTCGCAAAAAGTCTAGCACGGTTTCCCTTCAGCGCCATCATCCGGCGATAAATGGCGCCACACGGGATTTCGTGGGCCAAAAGGTTGATAAGTGCCTCATAACGGGTGCCAAAAAGGGAATAGATCGTGCCGAAAAGGTTGACAGGTTCAGGGATCGAAAAAGCCGCCTGTGTGGGCGGCGGCGTCATTGGCGCGGGCTGGGTTTCGCGGCTGTTGTTGTCGGGGGTGGATGTCGCCGTATTTGACCCGCATCCGGACGCTGAGCGCATCGTGGCCGAGGTTGTTGCCAATGCCGAGCGGGCCTATGGCATGCTCACCTCAGCGCCGTTGCCAAAACGCGGCGCGCTCACCTTTGCAAAAACACTGCAGGAAGCTGTGCAAGATGTTGAATTCATTCAGGAAAGCGTTCCGGAACGCCTCGAACTGAAGCGTGGCGTTCTCAATCAGATCGATGCGTTGGCGCCAAAAGATGCCATTATCGGTTCGTCCACCAGCGGTCTGCTGCCGTCCGATCTACAGGCCGAAATGAAGCACCCTGAGCGCCTTCTTGTCGCGCACCCCTACAATCCGGTTTATCTGCTGCCTCTGGTCGAACTTGTGCCGGGTAAGAAAACGGGCAAGAAGCAGGTCGGTCAAGCCTCTAAAATTTATGAACAAATCGGCATGAAGGCCGTTGTTCTCAACAAGGAAATAGAGGCCTTTGTCGGCGATCGCCTCTTGGAAACGCTGTGGCGCGAGGCGCTTTGGCTGATCAAGGATGACATTTGCGACGTCGAGACCCTTGATGACATCATGCGCTATTCCTTTGGCCTGCGCTGGGCGCAAATGGGTCTGTTCCAGACCTACCGGATTGCCGGAGGCGAGGCGGGCATGCGCCATTTCCTCGCCCAGTTCGGCCCGTGCCTCTATTGGCCGTGGTCAAAACTCACCGATGTTCCGGACCTCGACGATGAACTGGTGAACAAGATCGCTGATCAATCGGACGCGCAGGCCGCCGGTTTGAGCATCCGCGAGTTGGAGCGCATCCGCGACGAAAACCTTGTCGCGATCCTGCATGGCCTGAAAGGCAGCCGCGGCGGTGAGGGTTGGGGAGCCGGTAAGCTGTTGAAAGAATTCGAGGATCGGCTCTGGGCGCAGCACAAGGATGAAGGCGTGATCAAGCCGGCGGGCGCGCCGCTGGTGACCCTTGAAACCAGAGTGAACCCGGCCTGGCTCGATTACAACGGCCACATGACCGAGTTCCGCTACCTGCATGTCTTCGGCGATGCGTCCGACGTTTTCCTGCGTCTGATCGGCATTACGGCAGAGACGGCTGCTGCGGGAAGCAGCTATTACACGGTCGAAACCCATATCCGCCACCTTTCCGAAACCAAGGTCGGCACCCCGCTTAGGGTTGAAACACAGGTTCTGGGCGCGGCAGGCAAGAAGCTGCATCTTTTCCACCGCTTGCTTGACGCAAACACCGGCGCATTGCAGGCGACAGCCGAGCATTTGCTCTTGCATGTCTCCAATGGCGCATCAGCGCTTGCGCCTGCCCATGTCGCTGAAAAGGCAGCGGAATTTGCCGCCGCCCACGCGCGTTTGCCGCTGCCGGAGGGTGCCGGCCGGCATGTGGGGCAGGCGCGCGCATGAAGACCGTGACGGAATTTCCCTTCGAAATCGTGGAAGTTGCGGACATGGGCATTGTCATGCCGGACGGCTGCCGGTTATCGGCACGTGTGTGGATGCCAAAAGGCGCGGAAAATCAACCGGTTCCGGCTATTCTTGAACATCTGCCCTACCGCAAGCGTGACGGCACCACGGCGCGCGATACACTGACCCACCCTTACCTTGCCGGACACGGCTACGCGTGCCTTCGCGTCGATATGCGCGGCAATGGCGATTCGGAAGGCGTCATGCTTGACGAATACAGCGAACAGGAATTGCAGGACGCCTGCGATGTCATCGCCTGGATCGTCAAACAGCCCTGGTGCACCGGCAAGGTCGGCATGATGGGCATTTCCTGGGGTGGATTCAATGCCTTGCAGGTCGCGTCCATGCAGCCGCCCGGCCTCGAGGCGATCATTACACTGTGTTCGACCGATGACCGCTACGCCGATGACATCCACTACAAGGGCGGCCTGCTTCTCAACGAGAATATGGGTTGGGGCGCGACGATGCTGTCTTACTCCTCGCGCGCGCC
>JANNRN010000040.1:0-7297 GCA_031401375.1 Phyllobacteriaceae bacterium
AAACTCTCGGGCTTTTCGAACCACTCGTCAGGCAATTCGATGTCCATCGCCCGCATCTTGACCGCGTCGGTGATGTTCTTGATCGCGCGGCCGGTGAAACGCTTTTCACGCTCCTTGATCCGGTGCAGATAATCGCCGACATCGGCCAGGCTCTGCGGTTCGCCATTGTCTTTGAGAAACCTCTCCCAGACCGAAAGCAAAGCTTCTTCCTGCGGCTTGTCATGGTCGCCATAGGCTTCTGCAACGGCCTTTTGAATAACCTGCGCCTCAAACAGCTTGTGATCGCCCAGCGGAATCTTGTGGTTTTTGCCCGCCAAAAGCACGAAAATGTCGATGTAATCCGCTTCTGTCTGCGGCCCGTCCACCAGCCAGCGGGTCGATGCACGCTGGCGAAGCGCGTCATCGACATTCTCGGGATAGTTGGAGAACATGCCGAATGTGGCATTGCCGCGCACGACGGTTTGCGCGCCTGCAAAGGCATCCATCAAAACGCCGGTGATCTCGTGTTGCCCCGCCGAGGCCCGGTCATCCGAACGCTTGGCCGCCACCTGGTCAATATCGTCAATCGTTCCGAAGGAGATGACGCGGGGATTGATGACGGCATCGACGAACTCACGGCAATTTTGACCCGATTTGCCCTGATAGGATGAAATCTGGTCAACGCCGAAATTCTGGTAGTTGAAGGGATAACCGGCTGTCTGGCAATAGCCGCTGATCAACCCGGCGATCATCTGGATGAGCGTTGTCTTGCCCGTGCCCGGCGCGCCATCGCCGATGAAGGTGAAAATATAACCGCCGAGTTCCACAAACGGATTGAGCTGACGGTCAAAGTCATAGGCCATGATCATCTTGGCCAGTTTCATTGCCTGATACTTCGCGATGTGATTGCCAACGACCTCTTCAGGCTTCTTGAAGGTCATCACAAGGGCTTTGGATTTCCTGCCGGGCGGCGCGTCAAAGCCGTCCAGATTGAAATTGTCGGCCTCAAGGCGCAGGTGCGTATTCTCAAAAGCGCCAAGCCCCGAGAACCGTGTCTTGCGCTGCAACAGCCCGTCGAGCGCCACCCGCGCCAGAGCCTTTGAGCGCGCCAGCATCGAAACTTCGTCCGGCGCGTTGGCAATCGCGGTTTCGAGCCCCGCCACAAACGACTTCACTGCGTCTTGCGCCGTGTCGAAATTGAAATCAGGCTCGGCAATGTCATTGGGAGCATCGCCATCGGCATCGATCAGCTGCAACACGTAGGCCGAAAGCGCGAAGGCTGAGACATAGGCGGCGGCTGACAGCAGATCACGAAAATGCGCGGCATCGGTGCTTTCCAGCGGCGTCGAGGCATTGCGCGCCGTCAGATCGTCCAGCCCGCTCTGCTTGGCGAACACATCCGCCACCGCCAAGGCCACCGCGATGCCGCGGCGCGTGCGGAACAGGAGGGTGTGCTGCCCGATCGAAAGCATCGCATCGTCAGGCCGCACTTTCTGAATGGTCTTCAGAAGTTCGACTTCGCGGGTCTTGCGCAAATTGCCGGCCGAAACCGTCGATACAAACCTGCGGCCCGTTCCCGCGATCTCGGTGCCCGACTTGCCATCGGAAGATTCCATGACCACCATGCGCGTGACCAGCGACTGCGCGGTTGCAATGTGTTTGGCGATGTCTTTTTCACTGATTGTGGTAAGGCCTGCGTCCATTCAGAATTCCTCGCTACACGTCGCTGATCACTTGGCCGTTGGATATGATATGGGTCTTGAACCCGTCGAACATCTTTTTGGTCTCACCGCTTGCGTAGAGCGCCTGATAGGCTTCGTGCGGGATCAGCGCGTGCTTTTCATAGGCTGAAACGCCCTGACGGGTCGCTTCAAGATCATCGGTTTCAATATGGAACTCTTCCCGCGCCGGCTGGGATGACCAAAGCCCTTTCTTCGCGGGACGCTCCGCCTTGGAAAACACATCCTGGATCGTCCAGGTCAACAGCCATGCATTTTCGGGCTTTTTCACCTTGGCAAGGATTTCATTGACCCTGTCGTTCTGCTCGGTGACCCCGGACGTGTAAAAGGGCCCAAGCACGATGCGGCGCAGTTGCTTGGGATGCAGATCGTCGAAATCCGTGTCGAGATTGCCCGCAATGGTGACGGGCGACAGCGTGTAAGCCGAGTTCTTCTCACAGAAATCATCGAACTGACGCGCAAGCTTCGGGTTGAGCAGTCCATCGACAGGCAAGGGAATTGGAACAGCATCGTTGAGCTTGCCATCGCCTGTCACCAGCATTTCAACAAGGTCATCCGAGGAATCCTCCACGGTCGCCGAATAGACAAGCGGCAGATTGGCCGAACCGTCGAACACCGCCCAGTGCACCACGTAAAATGGCCGCTGGGTCTTCGGATTGACCGAAACCCTGATCGTGCGGGGGAGAATGTAAGGCGAGAACAGCTCGCCCTTCTGCACTTCCTCCAGATAGACGCGCTCGGCCATGTTCCTTTGCAGATCCGCCGGGAATTCCTTGTGGCGCAGGATGAAGTCAGCCATATCCTCGCGCAATTGCGGCGCATCCGGAAGCGCGGCCAGACGCGCCTTGGCGCCCTTCCTGTCGTTTTCAAGTTCAAGCACATTCTGGAACAACGGATAGCCGCTTTCAGCGCGTGACACCTTGAACGTGGAGGAAAATGCCAGCCGGTTCTGCCAGCAGGCAAAGGAATTTTCGAGCCGCTGAATATACTCGCTGATGACCACCGCCATCAGGTCATGCTTGTACATCGGCGAGTTTTGATCCGACAGAAAGATGTCCAGACCATCCAGCGCAGCCCGGATGGATGCGAAGTACCGCGTTGCGACGCTCAGTTCATCAGGTTGCTTTGCCATGCGGCTATCCGCGCACCGCCAAGTCAGCTAGCAACATAATTGCTGGTATTGTGCTTCTTCATCACGTCGTCAAACCGGCGCGCAAAGGCGTCATCCGCCAATTGCTTGCGCCGCTGGATATCCGCGGTCGCCACCATGTTCTTTTCATGCAGTTCCAACAGATCGCCAATGTGCTTTTGTGCGGCCGCGCCGATCCCCGCCATCGTCTCCTCCGCGGCGGTATCGACCTTGGAGCCCAGCGTGTTGATCTTGTGCGCCACATCCTGCTGCGCCGCGGTTTTCAACGAATCTTCCAACGCCTTGTAGAGAACTATGCGCTGTTCGGTATCGATCGAGAGCTTGTTGATCAGCGTGGACTGCGCGGCAATCTGGTTGTTGAGCGAGTCCACAAAGGTCTGAAACATTGAGGTGTAACGTTCAAGCGTCTGGCTTTCGGCAAGCAGTTCCTGCTCCTTCGCCTGCTTCTCGTTGTACTCGGTCGCCAGCTTCGAGCGCTCGCCTTCGAGCTGCGTGCGCTGCTTCTGATCGGTCGAGGCGGAAATCTTGTTCTCAATGTCGAGCAGCAACGGGTTGAGTTCCATGATCCGCTTCTGCGTCGCCTCAAGATTGTCCATGGTGGTTTTGCGGCGCTCGATGACTTGCGAAAGGCTGGCCTCCGATGTCTTGTAGCGCGCGTCCAGAATCTGCTTCTGGCTTTTCAGAATGCCGACAATCGTGTCCGACTTGCTCAAGAGTTCCTGCAAGTTTCCGGCCAGCGACATGTTGCGCACACGGTCCGAGCGCATCCGCTGCTGGCGCTGCTTGGAGAAGATGCCGATAAAGCTCTCCCAGCCAGTGAAACTCTTCATCGATTCAAATTCGGCGCCAAAGACGTTGGTCGCGTCCTCAAGACCGAGGATCAGGTCGGCAATATTGCCCTCCATCACCTTTTGCTGATTGATCACATCCTGAATGCGGGCGTTTTCAATGTCGAAATTGGCATCGCCAATTTTCTTGTCGGCTTTGGCAAACTGATCCAGCACAATAGCGGACTGGTCAATTTTGGTCTTCATCTCCTCGACCACTGCCTGAGTTTTGGCGATTTCGGTATCAAAGTTCTGCAAGGTGGCCATCAGGCGGGCTCCGCGGGTTCATGAGACAACGCGGCAAGATATAAATAGTCCAAGCGCGGAATGAAAGGGATATGGCGCGACATACCGGAAAATCGGCGGCGCGCGTGAATGAGGGCAAACGGACCGGACTGAACGTCAGGGCTTCGGGTCGGCCTTCAAATAGGCGATCAGATTGGCGATCTCGGCATCGTCCTTGATTCCGGCGAACGCCATTTTGATGCCGGGGATAAAGTCCTTGGGCTTCTTCAGATAGGCGGCAAGATTTTCCTCACTCCAGAGGAACCCCTCCGCACCCTTCGCTTTCAGCGCGTCCGAATACTTGAAATCAGCCGCCGAACCCGCGGCACGCCCAATAATGGCGACCAGATGCGGCCCGACTTTGTTCTTTTCCGCCGTTGCGTCATGACAAGCCACGCATTTCTTGTAGACATTCTTCCCGGCAGCCGCATCGCCCTCGGCAAGAGCCCCGGATGGCTGCAATGTGAAGCAAGCTGAAAAACCAAGCAGAATCAGAAGCGTTTTCATTTTGTCATCCTTCAACTTGCCAAACGGGGAGCGCACAATGCGTTCACTTGCAAGACTACTATCAGATGGAACAGGCCGTCGGCTTGATTTTGATCAAGTGTTGCCAAACTCAATTCCAACCCATCGGCCGGAATCGGGCGCCATACCAGTGCCCGATTTTGCGGATTTTGGCCTAACGGGCAAAACCGATGAGATCTTCGGGCTCGATGCGGCCCATTTCCTCCTCCCAGTGCGCGCGGCAGAGCGAGACATAGACGTCCTTGCCGATGGCGACCTGCTCTCCCTGCCGCGCCACCTTGCCATCCTCGCCAAGTCTGACCACCATTGTGGCCTTGCGCCCGCACTTGCAGATGGTGCGCACTTCACGAAGCTCATCCGCAATGGCCAGAAGCGCGCGTGAACCGGAAAACAGACTGCCCTGAAAGTCCGTGCGCAGACCATAGCACATCACCGGAATGGCGAGGCGGTCGGCGACCCGCGCCAACTGCCAGACTTGGGCCTCGGTCAGAAACTGCGCCTCATCGACAAAAACACAGTGCGTCGCATGACCGCCCAGCTTGTCGCGGACACGCTCAAACATGTCATCGTTATCGCGGAACATGTCGGCTTCTTCCTCAAGCCCGATCCGGGAGGAGATGTAGCCCACGTCACCCTTGCGGTAATGTCCTGCGACAAAAAGCAGCGTGCGCATGCCGCGCTCCCGGTAATTGTAGGAGGCCTGCAAGAGCATGGTTGTCTTGCCGGCATTCATGGTCGCGTAGTGAAAGTAGAGTTTGGCCATTCAAACAGTCCTGATCCGCCAACATCTACGGCAAGGCCGGGGGATTCGCCAGTTTGTGCACGCGCTTTCATCATCTGCCGCAGCCGCACCAGAACGTGTCGCGGCTAAGCCACGTAGCCTCTGGTATCCGGTATGAAATCGTGGTTGGATTGAGCCAAGGGACAATATCAGGCAACAACCGTTCCGGTCCGCAAAACCAATAACAGGGAAACTCAACGATGAAACGCATTCTATCAGCAGCGCTCCTCACTTCAGCGCTCCTTTCAAGCGCCGCCTATGCCGGCGATCCCGAATCCTGCAAGGCCGTGCGCTTTGCCGACGTAGGCTGGACCGACATTCAGGTCACCACCGGCACAACGCAGGTTATCCTCGAAGCACTTGGTTACGCGCCGGAAGTCAACACGCTCTCGGTGCCCGTCACCTATGCCGCCTTGAAGAGCAAGGACATCGACGTCTTCCTCGGCAACTGGATGCCGTCGATGACCGCCGACATCAAGGCCTATATGGATGACAAGTCTGTCGAAAGCATTGGAACCAATCTTGAAGGCGCGGGCTACGGCCTCGTCGTGCCGCAATATGTCGCCGATGCAGGCGTCAAGAGCCTCGCGGACCTTGCCGCCAGCAAGGACAAGTTCTCTGGAAAAATCTACGGCATCGAGGCTGGCAATGATGGCAACCGCATCATTTCCGAAATGATCGCCAAGCCGGAAAACAAGCTTGAGGGATATGAGATTGTTGAAAGCTCGGAGGCCGGCATGCTGACCGAGGCCGAGAAGGCGATGAAGAACAATGAATGGATCGTCTTCCTCGGCTGGACCCCGCATCCAATCATGGGCGACATGAAAATCCACTACCTTGACGGCATGGGTGATTCAGGATTTGGCGCGGCGACGGTGGCAACCAATGTGCGCGCCGGCTATGTCGGCGAATGCCCGAACGTCGGCAAGCTGTTGACCAACCTCAAATTCTCGCTCGCCATGGAAGGCGCGATGATGGGCCCGGTCCTCAAGGATGGCGCCGATCCGAAGGAAACCGCCAAGGCTTGGCTGAAAGCCAATCCGGATACTGTGAAGCCTTGGCTTGAGGGCGTCACGACGTTTGACGGCGGCGATGCGGCGGCGGCGGTGAACGCGGCGCTTGCTGGTTAGCATTTGCCTGCACGTTCAGCGCTGCCCCTCATCCGCCCTTCGGGCACCTTCTCCCCGCAAGAGGCGGGGAGAAGGGAAGAGCGGCTTCTGTTTTCCCTTCTCCCCGTTCTCACGGGGAGAAGGTGGCCCGAAGGGTCGGATGAGGGGCAGCTCCAAAGTTGGAAATTGGCGCTCGATAGGGAGGGGAACATGGATCCGGTATCCAAATGAGGTGCCGCGTGGAAAATTCCGGTCGGCAAATGGGGCAAGTCCTTCATCGACTTCATCGTGACCTATTTCCAATGGTTCTTTGACGCGCTGTCTGCTGTATTGGAATGGCTGGTCGAAGGGTCGACCTTCATCCTCCTGCAAATCCCCGCCGTGCTGCTCGCCGTGATGATCGCCGGCATTGCCTACTGGCTGCAAAAATCCAAACCCCTGGCCATTGCCGTCCTCGTTGGCCTCCTCTTCATCATCAATCAGGGGCTTTGGAAGGAGACTGTCCAAACCCTGGTCCTGGTCGTGGCCGCAACTGCGATTTCCATGGCCGTCGGCATACCCATCGGCATCTGGGCTGCGCACAAGCCGCGCGTCTGGCGGATCACACAACCGATCCTCGATTTGATGCAGACCATGCCGACCTTCGTCTATCTCATCCCGATCCTCATCCTGTTCGGCCTTGGCGCAGCCCCTGCCCTCATCGTCACCATCATTTTCGCCATGCCCGCGCCCGTGCGCATGACTTATCTCGGCATCACGTCGATTCCAAAGCCGATGATCGAAGCGGGTGAAAGTTTCGGCGCGACCAAGCAGCAATTACTGTGGAAAGTCGAGCTTCCCGCCGCCCTGCCCTCGATCATGGCGGGCCTCACCCAATGCATCATGCTGTCGCTGTCCATGGT
>JANNRN010000041.1:0-3645 GCA_031401375.1 Phyllobacteriaceae bacterium
TTCGATCCAAAAGGAAATTGAAAAGGCAAAACGGGACGGCATCGACGCGGTCGCCATCGTCCTGATGCACGCATGGAAATATCCTGCGCACGAGGCGGCGCTCGCGGAGCTGGTTGACCGCATTGGCTTTGGGCAGGTCTCGGTGAGCCATCGCGTCTCGCCGCTCGCCAAACTGGTCGGCCGCGGCGACACCACGGTCGTCGATGCCTATCTGTCGCCGATCTTGCGCCGCTATGTCGAACAGGTCGCGGGTGAACTTGGCGTCACCGATGGCGCCGGTGGCCCGAAACTGAAGTTCATGATGTCTTCCGGCGGCTTGACGGCAGCCGAACTGTTTCAGGGCAAGGATGCGCTGCTGTCGGGGCCCGCAGGCGGCGTCGTCGGCATGGTGCAAACGGCAAAACGCGCCGGGTTTGACACTGTCATCGGTTTTGACATGGGCGGAACCTCAACGGACGTCGCCCATTTCAACGGCGAGTATGAGCGCGCCTTTGATACGGAAGTTGCCGGTGTGCGCATTCGCGCGCCGATGATGCGCATTCATACCGTGGCGGCGGGCGGCGGATCGATTCTGCATTACGAAGCCGGTCGTTTTCGCGCCGGTCCCGACAGCGCGGGGGCCAATCCGGGGCCCGCAGCCTACCGTCGCGGCGGCCCGCTGACGGTGACCGATGCCAATGTGATGACCGGAAAACTCAGACCCGAATTCTTTCCCGCAATCTTCGGCAAAAGCCAGGACCTGCCGCTCGATGCCGATGCGGTGCGCGCAGAATTTGCCGCTTTGGCAGTCGAAGTCGGCGATGGCCGCAGCCCCGAACAGGTCGCCGAAGGTTTCATCACCATTGCCGTTGAAAACATGGCCAACGCCATCAAGAAAATCTCGGTGCAGCGCGGCTACGACGTCACCCGCTATCTTCTCAATTGTTTTGGCGGCGCCGGCGGCCAGCATGCCTGTCTGGTGGCGGACGCGCTCGGCATGGAATCCGTCCTCATCCACCCCTATTCCGGCCTGTTGTCCGCCTATGGCATCGGTCAAGCCCGCCTCTTCGCCTCCCGCCAGCAGGCGCTCATCAAGCCGCTGGCGGAATCTTCTCGCGGCGAACTGAACGTGATCCTGGGGCGGATTCAGAAAGAGGTGCGGGAAGAATTACAAGGTCAGGGCATCGCCGGTTCTGACATCCGCTTCCGCGAAGTCCTTCACCTGCGTTACGACGGCACCGACACGGCGCTCCCCGTAACCTTGCAAAACGGCTCGTTCGAAACCGCCCTGAAAGATTTCCAATCCGCCCACAAAGCCCAGTTTGGCTTCATCTATCCCGACAAGCCCGTCGTCATCGAAGCGGCGGAAGTGGAAGGCGAGGACAGTAAAGCTTCAGTCAATCAGGCTGAGGAGCCAAGCCAGAATAGCTCTGGAAGCTTCAAAGCAAGCGACAGCTGCCGCATCTTCTCGGGCGGCGCATGGGCGGACGCCGCCATCGCCCGCCGCGAAAACCTTGCTTCTGGAGCAGTTCTGAAAGGCCCCGCCCTCATCATCGAACCGCACCAGACCATTGTGGTTGAACAGGGCTGGCTGGCCGAAATCACACCGGGCGATGATGTGCTTTTGCGCCGTCACGAGGTCAAACAGCGCGCCAGCGCCATTGGCACCAAAGTTGATCCGGTGATGCTCGAAGTGTTCAACAATCTGTTCATGTCGATCGCCGAGCAAATGGGCGTGACGCTGCAAAACACCGCCTACTCGGTCAACATCAAGGAGCGGCTCGATTTCTCCTGCGCCGTTTTCGATCATACCGGCGCGCTCGTCGCCAACGCCCCGCACATGCCCGTGCATCTCGGCTCCATGGACCGCTCCGTCGAGGCGATCATCAATCTCAACGCGGGCGATATCCACCCCGGCGACGTCTTCGCCCTCAACGCCCCCTACAACGGCGGCACGCATTTGCCCGACATCACCGTGGTGACGCCGGTGTTTGAGCTCCCAATCTCCCCACTCACGGGGGAGATGTCAGCGAAGCTGACAGAGGGGGGCGCGCAGCCCACAGACCCCGCAAGTAAATCCACACCGCCGCTGCAACAAAAAATCCTCTTCTGGTCCGCCTCGCGCGGCCACCATGCCGATGTCGGCGGCACCGCGCCCGGCTCGATGACCCCGCTCGCCACCACGGTCGATGAGGAAGGCGTGCTCATCGACAATTTCCGCATCGTGTCAAAGGGAAAATTCCAGGAAGCGGAACTCGTCAAAGTCCTCACCGACCACCCCTATCCCGTGCGCAATGTCCACCAGAACGTCGCCGACCTGAAGGCGCAGATCGCCGCCAACGAAAAGGGCGTCGCCGAGCTGCGCAAAATGGTGGCGCATTTCGGCCTTGAGACAGTGACCGCCTACATGGGCCACGTCCAGGACAACGCCGCCGAAAGCGTGCGCCGCGTCTTGGAGCGCCTGCCGGACGCCTCCGAATACGCCTACCCGACCGACACCGGCCAAGTCATCAAGGTAAAAATCACCGTGGACCGGCAAAAGCGCGAAGCCACAGTCGATTTCACCGGCACCTCGCCCGTCATGAAAAACAACTTCAATGCCCCTGAACCGGTGGCGCGCGCCGCCGTGCTCTATGCCTTCCGCGTCATGGTCGAGGACAATATCCCGATGAACGCCGGCTGCCTGCGCCCGATCAACATCATCATTCCCGATGGCTGCATGCTGCGCCCGCAGTATCCAGCGGCGGTGGTGGCCGGTAATGTCGAGACGTCGCAGCATGTGACCAATGCGATGTTCGCCGCCCTCGGCAGCCTTGCCAATGCGCAAGGCACGATGAACAACCTGACCTATGGCAATGCGCAATATCAGTACTACGAAACCATCTGCTCCGGCTCGCCCGCCGGCCGCATGAACAATGGCCGCGGTTTCAACGGCACATCCGGCGTCCACACCCACATGACCAATTCGCGCCTTACCGACCCTGAGATTCTCGAAATGCGCTTCCCGGTTTTGCTGGAGGATTTCCACATCCGCCAAGGTTCCGGCGGCAAGGGAAAATTCCACGCAGGCGACGGCACGCGCCGCACCATCCGCTTCCTCGAACCCATGGACTGCGCCATCCTCTCAAGTCACCGCAACCGCCCGCCCGAAGGCCTCGCCGGCGGCGGCAATGGCGAAGTCGGCAAGACGGAGGTCCGGCGCAAGGACGGAACCATCCAGACGCTGCGGGCCTGTGACCAGACCGTGCTGGAGGCCGGCGAAGCAGTGATTGTCACAACGCCGACGCCGGGCGGGTATGGGCGGGGATAGCTGATTTCACGAGTTGATGCGCAGCCCTGCCTGCCGCCAATCTGTTCTCCGCCGGTGCACCCCCCTCTGCCCTGCCGGGCATCTCACCCCAAGGGGTGAGATCGGCAACTCCGCCGCTTCGCATTTGCTTGAATCGCTGGAAGGAAAGGCGAGACGGCACCGCTTGAAAATCTCCCCCCTTGGGGCAGGGCTATCGCATATGGGTGAATTCATGGATGAGATAGTTGTCATTCCATGCGCATTTTTTGATGCGGTGGCTGATTGGGACTTTTTCTTTGTCGGCGCCTTGAGAGTTATTTCGGTGCGCTGCCCGACCCGCGCGCGGCCAATGCCTCGCACCGGCTTGGCGATTTGAT
>JANNRN010000042.1:0-11518 GCA_031401375.1 Phyllobacteriaceae bacterium
CGGTCTTGGCGCGCCCAAGGTCGAGGGTCTGGAAGGCGCCGACTGGGTGCTGATCGATGCAGGCGATGTGATCGTGCATGTCTTCCGCCCGGAAGTGCGCACGTTTTACAATCTGGAGAAAATGTGGACCGCGCCTGATATTGGCGAATCGACCCGCCACTAAAGCCGGCAGAACATGCGCATCCTGCTCACCGCCGTGGGGCGCATGAAATCCGGGCCTGAACGCGAACTCGCGGCGCGATATCTGGAGCGCTTCCAAAAACTTGCGCCATCGCTCGGGATGGAGTTTTCCGGCGTTACGGAATTTGCCGAAAGCCGCGCCCGCGACGCTGGTCAGCGCAAGAACGACGAAGCAGCGGAACTCTCCAAATCATTGGCGCCCGGCACAGTGCTTGTCCTGCTTGACGAACGTGGCCAGAACATTTCTTCGTCCCGCTTTGCCGAATTCATCACCAAACAGCGCGATGGCGGGACCAAGACCATGACATTTGCCATTGGCGGCGCCGACGGCCATGCTGAAACCTTGCGCGAGCGGGCGCAATTGGTCATTTCGTTCGGCGCGATGACATTGCCGCACCAGATCACGCGGATACTTGTGGCCGAACAGATTTATCGGGCTGCGACCATCATTTCAGGGCATCCGTACCACCGCGAGTGATCACGCAGGATTGAATGGCGACGCGGGGCAATCTGTCAGGCTCGCGAAAATGCAGGTCGCACCATGGTTAACGGGATGTTAAAGGGCCAAGGCTAGACCGGACAGACATGCGCTCAAGACCTTACACCGGATTGGTTCAAACCATAGCGATTGCCTGCGCCAGCGCGGCTGTCTGGCTGTGGCCCGTGATGATTGTGCATGCCGAACCCGCCGCGCCAACCGTGGAGGAGCGCCGGCAGGTCTCAATGTCGGAACTCGATGCGCTGCTGGAAGAGGCGTCGGTGTCCGACGCGCGCGCCGGGGAGCTTGCCAGCGAAATCAGCGCGCTGAAAAAGGACGAAACGACCATTACCGCCGCGCTGATCCAGTCAGCCAAGACCGAGCGCAAACTCTCGCAGGACATCCTGCCGATCGAGGACCGGCTCACCGAGTATCGCGATCAGGAGGAAGCGATCAGACTGTCGCTGCATGCGCGCCGGCAAGTGCTGGCCGAGGTGCTGGCGGCTTTGCAGCGCATGGGCCTCAACCCGCCGCCCGCCATCCTTGTCAAACCCCAGGACGCACTCTCATCGGTACGCAGTGCGATCCTTTTGGGCGCTGTGGTGCCGCAGCTGCGATCAGAGACCGAGATCCTGCTCGCCGACATCGAGTCGCTCAATGACGTGACGCAATCAATCACCGCCGAGCGCGGAAGGCTTCTGGCAGCGCTGAAGGTGCAAGCCGAAGAGAAAATCCGCCTTGATCAGCTGGTGCAGGAAAAACAGGCCCTGCTCGGTCAATCGGAGGAGGCGCTGAAGGCGGAACGCGCGCGTATCGACGCGATTTCGAAAAAGTCGAAGACCCTGAAGGAGCTCATTGCCGGCATCGACACGGAAATGGCGGCTGAGGCCAGGCGCGAAGAGGAAAAGCGCAAAACGGCGCAGCAGGAGCTGGCCAAGGGAAACAGCCCGGGCATGATCCTGACGCCGCAAACCACGCGCATCGCACCCTCCGCCGCGTTTGCATCACTCAAGGGCAGTCTCGCCCTTCCCGTTTCCGGCAAGGTCAGCGGATTTTTCGGGAAGGATGACGGCGAGGGAGGGCAATTGCAGGGGTATCGCTTTGTCACCAAGGCCGGCGGCCGCGTGATCTCCCCGGTCGATGCCACAGTGCTTTTTGCTGACACATTTCGCTCCTACGGGAATCTCTTGATACTCGATGCGGGTGAAGGCTATCATCTTGTCCTGTCCGGCATGAATCGGCTGGACGTGGTGCGTAACCAGTTCGTGCTGGCAGGTGAACCAGTGGGACTGATGGGTGAAGCAGCCAAGCCGGAAAAGTCGGCGCCGGGTATGGCGACAGAAGGCACAGCGCTCTATATCGAGTTCAGGAAAGACGGCAAACCGGTTGATTCCGGCCCTTGGTGGGCTGGCGGACCGACGGGAAGGACGAACAATGATACGTAAGCTTTCGCTTCTCTTTGCGGGCGCATTGATGGGCGCCACCGCCATGAGCCTCATTTACTCAGGTCCGGGTTCACCCGCTAACGCCGCGGGTTCCGACACGTACAAGGAGCTCGCCATTTTCGGCGACATTTTCGAGCGTGTGCGCAAGCAATACGTCACCCCTCCGGACGAAAAATCCCTGGTCGCAAGCGCCATTAACGGCATGCTGACATCGCTTGATCCGCACTCGTCCTACATGGATTCAGAAGCCGCGCAGGACATGCGCGTACAGACCAAGGGCGAGTTTGGCGGGCTTGGCATCGAAGTCACCATGGAGAATGAGCTGGTCAAGGTCATTGCGCCCATTGATGACACGCCAGCGGCGAAGGCCGGCGTGCGCGGCGGCGATTTCATCAGCCAGATCAACGGCGAGGAAGTGCGCGGACTGACGTTGCAGGAAGCCGTCGAAAAAATGCGCGGCGAGGTGAATTCGCCAATCGATCTCACAATTCTTCGTGAAGGCACCGACAAGCCAATCAAGCTCACCATTGTGCGTGACGTCATCAAGGTGAAGGCGGTGAAGTTCCGTGTCGAAAACGACGTCGGGTACCTGCGCGTAATTTCTTTCACCGAAAAGACATTCGATGATCTCGATGCGGCCATCACCAAGATCAAGAAGGAAATACCGGCGGACAAGCTAAAGGGCTGGGTACTCGACCTTCGCCTGAACCCGGGCGGGCTTCTCGATCAGGCTGTGGCGGTATCCGATACGTTCCTGGAACGCGGCGAGGTCGTGTCGACCCGTGGACGCGATCCGCAAAATGTCAGCCGTTTTGAGGCGCGCGCCGGCGATTCCATTGATGGAAAGCCGTTGATCGTGCTCGTCAATGGCGGCTCCGCCAGTGCGTCTGAAATTGTTGCCGGCGCGCTGCAGGACCATCACCGCGCCACCATTCTGGGCACTCGCAGCTTTGGCAAGGGATCGGTTCAGACCATCATCCCGCTTGGTGAGGAAATCGGTTCCCTGCGATTGACCACGGCGCTCTATTACACGCCCGCGGGCAAATCCATCCAGGGCGCCGGCATCGTTCCGGACATCAAGGTCGATCAGCCTTTGCCCGAGGAGTTGAAGAACGACGATGTGACGCGGGGTGAATCCGATCTGAAGGGCCACATCAAGGGCCAGTTGGAAACAGATGAAGGCTCGGGTTCAAACGCCTATGTGCCGCCGGAGCCGAAAGACGATGTCCAGTTGGCCGCCGCCATGAAACTCCTGCGCGGCGAGACCAAGGACCCTGCCTTCCCGGCGGACCCGAACAAGGCGACACTGCCAAACTGATGAAGCCAGACGCGGGGATACGTCTTGAGCAATGACCTTGACCGCCCTCTGGGCCAGAACAAGCGCAGCAAGGCCAAATCACGCGCGATGTCCCGATGGCATGTCCTGTCCGGTCTCGCCGGATCGTTGGTGATCGCCGCCTCTGTTTATGTTGCGCTCTTGCAGGACAAGGCCAGCGACCCCGCGCCGGTCGAAGTGGCGAAAGGTTCTGCCGTTTTGCCGGACGAACCCGTGGCGCAGCCCGATGCTGCCGCAACGGCTGCCAAGAAAAACGCAGGCGTGGACGAACAGGTTGCCGTCAACACCCCGGCGCAAGCACTTGCCGGACCAAAGATCATCAAGGTGAAGCAGGACGACGGCGACATTACCGGCGGCATTGCGGTGCGTGATCCGTCGCAATTGACCCAGGACCCGCGCATGGCGCATGTGCCCGAGCGCGATCTGCTTGAAGAAACGAGCTTCGGCCCGCTTCCGGTCAAGGCGGAAGACGGGCGCAGGTCCGTGGATGTCTACGCGCGCCCCTGGTCGCGATCGCGCGGCGCCAAAATTGCCATTGTGATCGGCGGTCTCGGCATATCGCAGACATCGACGCAGCGCGCCATCCGCGATCTGCCGCCGGAAGTGACACTTGCCTTCGCGCCGCAGGGAAACAGCCTTTCGCGCTGGGTGCAGAACGCGCGCCGTGAAGGGCACGAAGTCCTGCTGCAAATTCCCATGGAGCCGTTTGACTATCCAAATGTCGACCCGGGGCGCGGCACTTTGCTTGTCGATGCGGATCCCGCGGCAAATCTTGCGGAACTGCACCGTTCGCTCGGCCGGATTACCAACTATACCGGCGTCCTCAATTATATGGGCGCCAGATTCACCGCCGAGCCGTCCGCCCTGAAACCTATCCTTGAGGACCTGACTGAACGGGGCCTCATGTTTGTTGATGATGGCACATCAGCGCGCAGCGTTTCCGCAAGTCTGATGAAAGCGGCCAAGGGCGCGCACGCGTCTGGCGATCTGGTGATTGATGCCGTCCAGGACAAGGCGGAGATCCTGAAAAAGCTCGACGAGCTTGAAGCCAGCGCCCGGGCGTCCGGTTCGGCCATCGCCACCGGCACCGCCTTCGATGTGACGGTAGAGGCCGTGGCGCAATGGTCCGAAGAGGCCAAGAAACGCGGCATCGAGATCGTCGGTGTATCGGCGCTTGCAGAAGATCCCGACAGATAGTTAGCCGGAGCACCAATTTGACCAGATCGCGCATCGTTCCCGCCGATAGCCTGCCGTTTCGACCCTGCGTCGGCGTCATGGTGTTGAACAAGGCGGGGCTGGTTTGGGCCGGACATCGCATTGCCGAGCCCGAGGGCGAGATGGAAGGCGCCGATCAACTTTGGCAGATGCCCCAGGGCGGCATTGACCGCGGCGAGGCCCCGCTGGATGCCGCATGGCGCGAATTGCATGAAGAAACCGGCATGAAGACGGCCTCGCTGATTGCTGAAGCGCCGCGCTGGATCAACTACGACCTGCCGGCGCATCTGATCGGCATTGCGCTGAAGGGCAAGTTTCGCGGTCAGACCCAGAAGTGGTTTGCCTTCCGTTTCGAGGGCGATGAAGCAGAGATTGCCATCAACCCGCCGCCGGGCGGCCATGTCGCGGAGTTCGATTCCTGGGAATGGAAGGTAATGAGCGACTTACCAAAGCTCATTGTGCCGTTCAAGCGCAAGGTCTATGACGAAGTGATAAGCGTGTTTGGGCATTTGTCCGGTCAGCCAGTCTAAACGGGAAACAAAAAAATGCTCTAAGCTTTTGTTTTGTCACATCGTTTTCGCGAAAAACCGCACACACTTTTTACCACGATGCTCTAAATCTGTCGCGTCTTGTTATTGCCCAAGCGCCGATTTCAACTCTCGCAGCTGATCGAGCTTGCCCTGCGCTGCGTGTTTCTTGGCCTCGTTGGACGCATCCGCCACATCTTCCTCGGCGTCCTTGATCTGCGCATCCAGCGCCGCCGGATTGAGATCCTCAAGCGGCATCGCCTCTTCGGCAAGCAAGGTGAATCCGTTAGGCGAGACATCGGCAAAGCCGCCGCGCACGAAAATGCGCTTGGTGCCGCCGGAAGCCAGAACCGCATCAATAACGCCGGCTTTCAGCGTCGTCATCAATGGCGCATGCTTGGACAGGACAGTGAAATCACCATCAATTCCAGGAACGACCACCGAAAGAACCTGCTCGGACATGAGCAGGCGTTCAGGGGAGACCAGTTCGAAATGGAAGGCTTCAGCCATCGATCAATCCGTCTCTTATGCTGCCGCGGCTGCGAGTTTCTGGGCCTTTGCAACGGCATCTTCAATGGTGCCAACCATGTAGAATGCCGGCTCCGGCAGATGGTCATACTCCCCGGCGCACAGACCCTTGAAACCTTTGATCGTGTCTTCAAGCGACACTTGCACGCCCGGCGAGCCCGTGAACACTTCGGCGACGTCAAACGGCTGCGACAGGAAACGCTCAATTTTGCGGGCGCGGGCAACGGTCAGCTTGTCTTCTTCGGAAAGCTCATCCATGCCAAGAATGGCAATAATGTCCTGCAGGGACTTGTAGCGCTGCAGGATCGACTGAACCTGACGCGCAACCAGATAATGCTCTTCGCCGACCACCAGCGGGTCGAGCACGCGCGAGGTTGAATCGAGCGGATCGACGGCCGGATAGATGCCTTTTTCAGCAATCGAGCGCGACAAGGTCGTGGTCGCATCCAGATGCGCGAATGATGTCGCCGGCGCCGGATCGGTCAGATCGTCGGCGGGCACGTAAATCGCCTGCACCGATGTGATCGAGCCGGTCTGGGTCGTGGTGATGCGCTCCTGCATCTGGCCCATGTCGGTGGCCAAAGTCGGCTGATAGCCCACAGCGGAAGGAATGCGGCCGAGAAGCGCCGACACTTCGGAGCCTGCCTGGGTGAAGCGGAAAATGTTGTCGATAAAGAACAACACATCCTGGCCCTGGTCGCGGAAATGCTCGGCAACCGTAAGTCCGGACAGCGCAACGCGTGCGCGCGCTCCCGGCGGCTCGTTCATCTGGCCATAAATCAGCGCAGCCTTCGAGCCCTCGCCGCCGCCGTGCTTGTTGACGCCGGATTCGATAAATTCATGGTAAAGGTCATTGCCTTCGCGCGTCCGCTCGCCGACGCCGGCGAATACCGAATAGCCGCCATGCGTCTTGGCGATGTTGTTGATCAGCTCCTGAATGAGAACCGTCTTGCCAACCCCCGCGCCGCCAAACAGGCCGATCTTGCCGCCCTTGGCATAGGGCGCCAAAAGGTCCACAACCTTGATGCCGGTGACGAGGACTTGCGCTTCAGTCGACTGTTCAGAAAAAGATGGCGCTTCCTGATGGATGGCGCGGCGCGCCGACGTCTTGATCGGACCGCATTCGTCAATCGGCTCGCCAATGACATTCATGATGCGCCCAAGCGTTGCTTCGCCGACCGGCACCATGATGGGCGAGCCCAAGTCACGCACTTCCTGTCCGCGCACCAGACCCTCGGACGTGTCCATGGCAATGCAGCGCACAGCGTTTTCGCCCAGATGCTGGGCAACTTCCAGAACAAGGCGGTTGCCATTGTTGATCGTTTCGAGCGCGTCGAGAATCTTTGGCAGAACGCCCCCGTCAAAGGTAACGTCAACAACCGCGCCGATGACCTGGCTCACACGGCCAACCGGGCCGGTAGCAGTCAGCTTGGCGGGCGCTGTCACTTTGACAGCCATTGCTTTTGCCGACGCAGCCTTCGCAGCCACAGCCTTGGCAGGCGCAGCTTTTGCCGCCGCCTTAGCAGGTGCAGCCTTCGCAGCCGCCTTGACGGGCGCAGCTTTCACCGCTGCGGCTTTTGCCGGTGCAGCCTTGGCTGCTGGTTTCTTTGGGGTCGCTGCTTTTGCCATCGATCCTTGCCCTTATCCTGACTGACTTGTCCTAGAGCGCTTCTGCGCCCGAAATGATTTCAATAAGCTCTTTGGTAATCTGTGCCTGACGCTGGCGATTGTAAGTGATCGTGAGCTTGCCGATCATCTCGCCGGCATTGCGCGTCGCATTGTCCATTGCCGACATTTTCGCGCCCATCTCGCCGGCGGCGTTTTCCAGCAAGGCGCGGAAAATCTGCACTGACAGATTGCGCGGAATGAGATCGCCTAAAATGGCGCCGGCGTCCGGCTCATATTCATAAGGGCTGGCGTCCGCAGGCGTTGCCGGCACAACGGCGGGAATAAGCTGCGTTGCTGTTGGAATCTGGGAAATCACCGATTTGAATTCGGAATAAAACATGGTGCAGATATCGAACGCGCCCTGCTCAAACAGCGCAATCACCTTGTGTCCAATCGCATCGGCATTGGCGAAACCGATCTGCTTGACGGCGCGAAGATCGACACGCTCGAGAATATTGCTTTCGAACTCGCGCTTCAAAACATCCGCGCCCTTCTTGCCGACCGCGATGATTTTCACGGTCTTGCCGGAGGCGATCAGCTTGCGCGCATGATCGCGGGCAAGCCGCGCGATCTGTGAGTTGAAACCGCCGCACAGGCCGCGCTCGGCCGTGCAGACAAGCAGGAGATGCACATCGTCCTTGCCGGTGCCGGCCATCAGGCGCGGCGCATCATCGCCGCCGACATTGGCCGCGATGTTCGCCAATACGGCGCTCATGCGTGTGGAATAAGGCCGCGCGGCTTCCGCCGCTTCCTGGGCGCGCCGAAGCTTTGCCGCAGCGACCATCTGCATCGCCTTGGTAATCTTCTGCGTCGCCTTCACCGAAGCGATACGCGTCCTGAGATCTTTTAGAGAAGCCATCTTCCCGTCTATCCCTTACGCGAAATTCTTCGCGAACGTTTCCACGGCGGCCTTGAGCGCGTCCCTGGTCGCATCCGACAATTGCTTCTCATCGCGTATGGTCGCAAGGATGGCTTTGCCTTCCGAGCGCATATGCGCCAGGAGGCCCTGCTCAAACTTGCCAACCTTGCTGACATCAACCTTGTCGAGATAGCCGCTCACGCCCGCATAAATCACCGCAACCTGCTCTTCAGTCTTCAGCGGCGAGAATTGCGCCTGCTTCAAAAGCTCGGTGAGGCGCGCGCCGCGATTGAGCAAACGCTGGGTGGACGCATCAAGATCTGAACCGAACTGCGCAAACGCCGCCATCTCGCGATACTGGGCAAGCTCGCCCTTGATCGAACCCGCAACCTGTTTCATCGCCTTGATCTGCGCGGCGGAACCGACGCGCGACACCGACAGGCCAACGTTCACGGCAGGACGGATGCCTTGGAAGAACAGATTGGTTTCAAGGAAAATCTGGCCGTCGGTGATCGAAATCACGTTGGTCGGAATATAGGCGGACACATCGTTGGCCTGCGTTTCAATCACTGGCAATGCGGTCAGCGAACCGGCGCCATTGTCCTCGTTGAGTTTGGCGGCACGCTCGAGAAGGCGCGAATGCAGATAAAAAACGTCGCCCGGATAGGCTTCACGGCCAGGCGGGCGGCGAAGAAGCAGGGACATCTGGCGATAGGCAACGGCCTGCTTTGACAGATCATCATAAGCAATCAGCGCATGCATGCCATTGTCGCGGAAATATTCGCCCATGGCGCAGCCGGCGAACGGCGCAATGAACTGCAGCGGCGCAGCGTCCGAAGCAGTCGCGGCGACAATGATGGAATAGGGCAGCGCGCCGCGCTCTTCGAGCACTTTGACAAACTGCGCCACTGTGGAACGCTTCTGGCCGATGGCCACATAGACGCAATAAAGCTTTTCCTTTTCAGGGCCGTTGTCATGGATCGGCTTCTGATTGAGGAAGGCGTCAAGAATGACGGCGGTCTTGCCGGTCTGGCGGTCGCCGATGATCAATTCACGCTGGCCGCGTCCAATCGGGATCAGCGCGTCGATGGCCTTGAGGCCCGTCGACATCGGCTCATGCACAGATTTGCGCGGGATGATGCCGGGCGCCTTGACGTCAACGCGGGCGCGGCGCTTGGCATTGATCGGGCCTTTGCCGTCAATCGGATTGCCAAGACCATCGACAACGCGGCCGAGAAGCTCGGGACCGACGGGAACGTCCACAATCGCGCCGGTGCGCTTGACGGTGTCACCTTCCTTGATGTCACGGTCGGAACCGAAAATAACCACGCCGACATTGTCGCTTTCAAGGTTGAGCGCCATGCCGCGAATGCCGCCGGGGAATTCAACCATCTCGCCGGCCTGAACATTATCGAGACCGTAAACACGGGCGATGCCGTCACCGACCGAAAGAACCTGGCCAACTTCGGAAACCTGCGCCTCCTTGCCGAAATTCTTGATCTGGTCTTTCAGAATTGCGGAAATTTCCGCGGCGCGAATATCCATCAGCCGGCCTCTTTTAGGTTGCTTTTGAGCGAAGACAATTTTGTGCGAAGCGAAGTGTCGATCTGGCGCGATCCCATTTTCACAACAAGGCCGCCAAGAAGCGAAGGATCGACGGCAACGTCAAAGGAAACATCCTTGCCCGCAACACCTTTGAGCGCCGCGGCAAGTTCTTTGCGCTGGGCCGGCGACAGGGCATGCGCCGAAGTAACGTCGGCGCTGGCCTCACCGCGGTGAGCGGCGGCAAGATTGCCAAAGGCGGCGATCATTGAAGGGAGCGCGGAAATCCGGCGGTTCTTCGCAACAAGGCGCAGGAAATTGCCGACAAGACCCGACATTTTGGATTTCGCCGCGATGGCCCCGATGGCGCCAAGCTGCTCGGCAGTCGAGATCACCGGGCTCGAAATGATGCGTGACAATTCCGCATTGCTTTTGATCATCGCGCCAAGGGATCTGAGATCGGCTTCAACCTGGGAAATGGTTTTTGCATCGCGCGCAAGGTCGAACAAAGAACCCGCGTAACGCGCTGCGACACCAGAAATAGGAGATGCAGATTGTGCCACGAACCCTCGTATCTCCCTGCTTCGACCGGACGGATACGCTGCTTTTGCGAACAGCTGTGCTAACCCATTGGTCAGATTGACTTCTTCTGAGACATCACCGCTTAAGTCCCGCCGTGACCATCAGATTATGCTCGCCGCATAGCATAGGGTCTTTGGACTCGCAACATGCGCCACGCCGGATTCATGCACCCTTTTGCCGCAGCTTTGCCGCGAATCCGCCGCTCCAGCATTTCCGCTTTTGACGGAACCGTCAAAAGCAAAGGACAATGCGGCAACTGAACAATTTAGATCGCATCAATGTTTCTGTAAAACGCTGATGCGATCTAAGCGACGAATCCCAGAGCATAGGCGAGCGGCAGTATCGCAAGCCCGGCCTCAATGATGACCGAAATCCAGTTGAACAGCGTATTGCCATCGTCAGACAACATCGAAATCAACCGGCCAAACGCGGTAAACCCCCAGGAGACACCGAGCGCAATCCACAGCACCGGCTGTGCGAAAAGAAGGCAGCAGATGCCAACGCCAAGGTAAAAGCCCGCCATCGTGCCACGGCTTTCCGACAAGGCTTCAGGATGTTCCGGATGCGTTTGCAGCCGCAGGATCCGGAAAGTGAGCCGCGGCGCGAACATGCACAGGAGGCCAAAGAAAATCGTCATCAGCGCGCTTGCCCAGGCAAGCCATTCGCCATTGCTCGAAGGCAAGTAAAAATCGATCCCGCCCAAATCCACCCTCCCGATCTGCCCGGCGCGTAGCTGAATCCATTCGCGCGGGCGGGCCTCAGAAAATCATGTTTGCGGGACTTTGACAAATCGGCGTCCGGGCAACCGGTTTGCCTCACGCGGCCTTGAGATTCTCTTCGGGATAGCGCAGGCCGCGTTCCTGAATGAAGACGTCGGCGTCGGCGAGCGCAAACGCTGATTTGAGCCGGTTGATGGCCCACTGCCGGTCAACGCCGTTCTGGCACGTGTAAACGTCGATCGTGACAAACCCGCGCGCGGGAAACGTGTGAAAGGAGATATGGCCCCCGTCGATCATGACAAACCCGCTCAATTCACTGGGATCCCTCGGGTTCATCGGCCCGACTTCGACAAGCTCCGGTTCGCAAATGCGGTGCATTCCAAGCTCCTTCGGCAGCTCATACAAAAGCGCAAGCACGCGCAGGCGGTCGGCCAGAACC
>JANNRN010000043.1:0-5708 GCA_031401375.1 Phyllobacteriaceae bacterium
AGATGGGTGATCTGGCTGTCAATCATCCCATTCCTCTGGTCACTCATCGGATTGGCCGCAGCGATCCAACTCGGGATTCCCGAGGATTTGGGGATGCCTGTCGCAGGTGCCTTGCTTGCCGGGACGCTGGTGGTTCAGGCCCGCGCATCCCGGCACGGTCCCAAACCAAGGGTTCCTACATGACACGCTTTGCCTCCAGAGGGTATGCCGTTGTAGTCCTGATCGGGATTGGAATGGCCATTCTGGTCTGGTGGCAGTTCCGCGCTGATCTCGCGGTTGCCCGCAACAGGACGGCGCAGGGCAGCACTTTGGTCGAAACGTCCTGCGGTCTGATAGAGTATCAGGACGCTGGGTCCGGCGTCCCCCTCCTCGCAGTTCACGGCAGCGGCGGGGGCTACGATCAAGGCATGGCTTTTGCGGCCTCGCTGACTACACGGGGTATCCGTGTGATCGCGATGTCCCGCTTTGGTTACCTACGCACACCCATGCCAGCGGATGCGTCGGCGATGGCGCAAGCGGACGCGTTCGTATGCCTGATGGATGCGCTGAATGTTCCTGAAGCCGCTGTCATGGGCGGCTCTGCCGGGGCGCTTTCGGCGCTGCACATGGCGATCCGCCACCCCGACCGGGTTTCTGCACTGATCCTGCTTGTGCCATTGGCCTACAAACCCCCTACCGAGGCCAACTCGGCAGCACCCATGGCGCCTTGGCTTGAGAAAACCATGATGGCGGCGGTTGGATCGGATTTCCTGTTCTGGTCGGGGCTGCATCTGGCACGCAGACCGATGATCGGCACCGTTCTGGCCACGCCGCCAGAACTGCTGGACACGGCCAGTGCCGCCGAACAGGCGCGGATCAATGCGATGCTCGACAATATCCTGCCGGTCTCAGCCCGTGCGGCCGGATTGCGCTATGACACGGCGGCGAGCAAATCAATGACCGCGGCGCGATTGGATCTGGTCCGCGCCCCAACCCTGATCATAAGCGCGCGGGATGACCGCTATGGCACCTATGCCAGCGCGGAATACACCGCCAGCCAGATCAGCGGTGCCATGTTCATGGGGTTTGAGGCCGGGGGCCATACTTGGGTCGGGCACAATAACGCGGTGATGGATGCGACTGCAGACTTGATTACCGCCGCCAAAGGCGGTGTTCAGCCATGACCGAAACCGGATGCCGGCGAGCGGCACCCAGCAGCCCGCATCCGGCGGGCGCAAATGCGGCAACGAGTTCGCTCCGGCCCCGCCAACCCGCCGCTCTTTTGACATTCCTTGCCCTTGCCTTCGGCTGGACATGGGGTCTGTGGCTGGTCGGCGCCGCCCTCAAACTGCGAACACCCAGTCTCAGCACGGCGATGTTCATCCTGTCCGGCTTTGGCCCCAGCCTTGCGGGCCTGATTGTCGTCTGGGCCTTTGAGGGCGGTTCAGGACTTCGGCTTTGGCTGCGGCGCTGCCTGGCATGGCGCATGCATCGCGTGTTGCACGCTCTCGCGTTCTTTGGGCCGCCTTTGGCCATTGCCGCAGCCCTTGGCATCCACGCGGCCCTTGGCGGGACCGTTCCGCCGATGTCAGCCAATGGCCATATTGGCCTGACCATGGTGCAATTCGGCTTGATCCTGTTCATCGGAGGCCCGGTGGGAGAGGAGTTCGGTTGGCGCGGTTACGCCCTGCCCCAGCTTGCAACGCATCTGGGATGGCGATGGGCCAGCCTGATCCTTGGCGCCATCTGGGGTCTGTGGCACCTGCCGCTGTTTTTCATCCCCGGCATGGTGCAGGCGCAAATGCCGATGGCGCTGTTTCTGGCCAGCAACGTGGCAATGTCCGTTGTCATGGCACGGATGTCGGTGACCGCGCGATTCAGTGTGCTGCCCGCGATCGTGTTTCACTGGTCGATCAACGCGTGGGCGGAGTTCCTTCCGATCATCCCGAATGGCGGCAGCGAGCGACCCTATGTTCTGGTGATGGGCATCTTGTTCGTCACAGCCGCCATCGTGTTTTTAAAGCCGGGACCACACCCATCACAGAGGAGTTTGCGAAAATGATCCGAACAACAACGTTGGTTTTCGGCGTTATTGCCGTCTTGCTCGGGGGGCTTTGGCTGCTCCAAGGGCTGGGGATTGTGCAGATGACGCCAATTTTGTGCTTTGCCGACTGCGCGACGATTCAGGGACCCTCGCTCACTTGGGCAGCCATTGGCGCTGCGACACTCGCAGTTGGGGGATTTGGCATCGTGCGGTCTTGGCGGCGGCGTTCAGATGCACCCCCGCCCAAGCAACCAAGGTCAAGGTGACGCATAGATCCGATGAACAGAAAAGGAAAGCCAATGCATATCCTGACATGGGTGCTTGTGATCGCCTTTGGCCTTGTGGCCGTTTTTGCCGCCGCAAGCGCCATTGGCGCATGGCGATGGCAAACAACCATGCGCGAACTGGTCGCGAGCATGGGCGCTGGCCGTATAACCCCCTCCAACAACCACTATGATGCGGCTGAAATCGCAAACCTGCCCACCCCGGTGCAGCGGTATTTCCGCGCAGTGCTGACCGATGGCCAGCCCATCATTACGGCGGCGACGGTCACCCAAGCGGGCGTGTTCAATATGAGTGCTGTGGCCGAGAAATGGAAACCCTTTACCGCCACCCAACACGTCAACACCAACCGCGTTGGCTTTGTCTGGAACGCCAAGATCATGTTGTTCCCTGGCGTGCCTGTGCGCGTAGTGGATGCCTATGTGGCAGGCAACGGCACCTTGCGCCCGTCGATCCTCGGCCTTTACCCCATGGCCGACATACACGGCGGAGGCGAGATTGCGCGGGGCGAATTGATGCGCTGGTTGTCTGAGACCATCTGGTATCCCACCGCCCTGTTGCCCAGTCAGGGCGTGGTGTGGCAGGCCGTGGATGACCATTCCGCCAACGCTACGGTGACGGATGGACCGATAACACTGACCCTGTTGTTCCAATTTGGCGCGGATGGTCTGGTTTCCACAATTCATGCCGACGCACGTGGGCAGATGAGCGGGGCAGATGTTGTCATGTCCCCGTGGGAATGCACCATGTCGGATTACCGCAAACAGGACGGGATGCTGGTGCCGTTTGCCGGAAAGGCGGCGTATGTCACGCCCACCGGTGTGCGCGAGTATTTCCGCGCGACGCTGGGAAGCATCACTTACACATTCGCGCAATGAACCTTACGACCGACATGTATTCGACCCAGCGCCCGCCACCGCAGATCAAGGGAGCCATCTGGGTCTTTTTCGGACTGGTTATGGTTCTGTCCTTGCCGTTCTACGCGCTCACAGCGACGGGCAAACCCCTACCCTTTGCGCCCGCTTTGCCGATCAGCGCGCTTATGGCATGTGTGCCGATGATTGCGGCGTTGGTTCTAGTTGCACGCCAAAGCGGTGTGGCGGCGGCGGGAGGGCTATTCAAAAGCGCGTTCAATTTCCGCGCTATCCCAAGCACTTGGTGGATACTTATCGCTGTCACCATCATGCCGGCTGCCTTTACCATCACCGGCGGCGTAATCTGGCTCCACGGTGCCGCATTGCCCGATCTTAATTCTTTCCCGGCCAGCGCGGTCACACTTGCCTTAGCACTGTTTTTCTTCGGTGCTGTGGCCGAAGAAATCGGCTGGCAGGGCTATGCCTATCCCCGCCTGAACAAATCTCATTCGGCCCTGACTGCGGCGCTGGTCATCGGTGTTATCTGGGCCCTTTGGCACGTCATTCCGTTTGCGCTGCTAGGGCGCAGCGCGACATGGATAATTTGGCACGGGTTGACCATGGTCCTGATGCGCGTCATTATTGTCTGGTTGGTCGTAAACGCCGGGCATAGCATCCTGATCGCGGTGCTGTTTCATACGATGAGCAACAGCGTCTGGGGTATATTCCCGGATTTCGGCCCTTATTATGATCCCGTGTTCATGTGCATGGTCTTGCTTTCACCGGTGATCGCCGTTGTGGTCCTCTGGGGCCCGGCAACGCTGAGGCGGTTCAGATATGGCTGATTGCGCCTCATCCAATCCCCCCGCCGCACGCATCGGCAACTTTGCAGTCGGAAAAGTGGTTTCCAGCCATTCATCGGAGGTAATCCATGAGGCGCTTTCTGGCGGTTCTCATTTTCTTGACATTGGTGATCGGAATTGTTTTCTCAGCTGTCATACGTGCCGGAATGCCGATGCGAGCGCTGCCGCCGCCGAACAGTATTTTGATCGGCAGCGTCAACGCCGTTGCCACCGACAGGTCGCGGCCTGACCTGTTTTCCGGGGCGGCGCGGCGTGTCGTGCCGTTCCAGATGATTTATCCGGCGAAGTCGCCCGGGGCATTTGCATCCTATGTGCCCGATGCCCAGCCGGTGATTGACGCAATTGCCGAAAGTCACGGCTGGATGTCTCGTGCTATGCTTGGACAGATCGGGACACTCGCCGCGCCATGGACCGACGCGGCAGCGCCTTCTGCGGGCGGGCCATTCCCCGTGATCATTTACTTGCCCGGCGTGACTGGATACATGCAGATGGGCAGTTTTCAGACTGTTGAATTGGCCGCACAAGGTTATGTGATCGTCACCCTGAACCAGCCCGGCGCTGTTGCCGCAGCCCTCTTGCCAGATCACCAGATTGTCATGGGATTAATCCGCGCGAATGCCGCGTCGCTGATCGCGCCGTCCTATCTTGCAACCCGGCAGGCGCTACCGGACGGCTTTGCAGAAAAGCTCGCACCTGAACAAAGCATCATTCCCTATTTTGCCGCAGATGTGCCGCTTGTCCTTGATCGTTTGGCACAGATCAACGCTGATCCGGCGCATATTTTGCATGGGCTGCTTGCCCTTGACCGTGTCGGCGTCATGGGCATGTCACTGGGCGCGATTGTGACAACGCAGGCTTGCGCTCTGGATGCCCGCATTGGCGCATGTCTGATGATGGATGCGCCGGTTCCGGCCGCGGTTGCGGCAATCGGACTAAGGCAGCCTGCACTGTGGATTAGTCGCCCAAAGGAAGATCAACGCCTTGAGCGCGCGGCATCTGGCGGATGGCCCGACAATGAGATTGACGCGCAGGCCGAGACCATAGAGCAGGCCCTCGCTAACAGCGAGCATGGCCAGCTCGTGCAATTGCATGGTCTTTTTCATCTCGATTTCACCGATCTTCCAGCCATTCAGCCATTGGTCGGTTGGCTTGGGCAATCAGGCGCGGCTGGAACAGTCGAAGCACACCGTCAGATAAACCAGCTGACCAAGGAGTTTTTTGCCGCGGCGATTGGCCCAGTTGTGAGGTAAAGGGCAGAGCTCAAGTTTGTTCCCCGATCCACCACGATCTGCCGCTTCCACAAACCACGATATTTTTTGACCACCCATCCCATGAGGTTGAAGGTTGATTTGAGCACATAGCGAACCTGAAATCCACACCCCGGAAACTCGGCTTTGACCTGAATGGGCTGTTGATCCGAACCTTCGAAACTATATCATCGGCATAGAGGAGACTGAAATGACGGTGAAGCCTG
This sequence comes from Phyllobacteriaceae bacterium, assembly GCA_031401375.1. Taxonomy (GTDB): domain Bacteria; phylum Pseudomonadota; class Alphaproteobacteria; order Rhizobiales; family Rhizobiaceae; genus JANOYJ01. The sequence continues at coordinate 5,497 of JANNRN010000043.1, forward strand.
CAGCGAACAAGGCCAATGCACAGGCTTTCTACGACCTCATGTTCAACAAATGTCAGCCCCGCGAAGCCATTGAGAGGTATGCCGGTGCTGTCTACATCCAGCACAATCCCCATGTGGCGGATGGCAAAGCGGCATTCATTGACTATTTCGAACAGATGGCCCGCGAATACCCCGGCAAGACAGTGCACTTCAAGCGGGCCATTGCGGAGGAC
>JANNRN010000044.1:0-50413 GCA_031401375.1 Phyllobacteriaceae bacterium
TCGACAATCTTGCGCCAGCGCTGCCAGCGGTGGAAGTTCTTCAGGTTGTCAGCGCCCATCAGCCAGACGAAGTTCACATTTGGGTTGCGTGTCTTGACGAGGTCCAGGGTGTCGGCGGTGAAACGGACGCGGTGTGAAGCCTCAAAGGCGGTCACTTTGATGCGCGGGTCCTCAGTCAGCGCTTCGCAGGCGGCAATGCGATCCGACAGCGGCATCAGTTCCCGCACGCTTTTGAGCGGATTGCCGGGTGTGACCATCCACCAGAGCTGATCAAGGTCAAGGCGGCGAAGCGCGATTTCGGCCAGCAGGACATGTCCGGCATGCGGCGGATTGAAAGAGCCGCCAAACAGGCCGACCGCCATCCCGGCCTCGACATGGGGCATAACAAGGTATCTCTCCGCCACGCCATCGGGCGTCTGCGCCGCTGCAATCACGGTCTTGTCTGACCATTCCCGCGCACGCGGTATTTGAAGGAGGTCAGCTGCTCGACGCCAACCGGTCCGCGCGCATGCATCTTGCCGGTGGCGATGCCGATCTCGGCGCCCATGCCGAATTCACCGCCATCGGCAAATTGCGTAGAGGCATTGTGCAGGAGAATGGCCGAGTCGATCTCGTTGAAGAAACGCTCGACAACTACCGGGTCCTCGGCGATCACCGCTTCGGTATGGCTGGAGGACCAGTGCTGGATATGTTCGATCGCGCCGGAAATGCCGTCCACCAGCCGCACGGAAATGATGGCGTCGAGATACTCGGTTGACCAGTCGGCATCGGTCGCGGCCTTGGCGGAAGGGAACGCGCGCACCACGTCCCTGTCACCGCGGATTTCGCAGCCTTTGCCGGCAAGGTCTTCAAGGATGGGTTTCAAATGTGTGGCGGCGGCGGCGCGGTCGATCAGCAACGTCTCCGCCGAACCGCAAATGCCGGTGCGGCGCAGCTTGGAATTGACGACAATTTTCCGCGCCATTTCAAGGTCCGCAGACTTATCGACATAAACGTGGCAGAGGCCTTCCAGATGCGCGAATACCGGCACACGCGCTTCGGCCTGCACCCGCGCCACAAGGCTCTTGCCGCCGCGCGGCACAATCACGTCGATGGCGCCGTTAAGGCCCTTGAGCATTTCCCCAACGGCGGCGCGGTCATTTACCGGGACGAGCTGAATGCATTCCGCCGGAAGACCCGCTTTGACAAGACCTTCAACAAGGCATTTGTGGATCGCCGCCGATGTGTGCACGCAATCCGAACCGCCGCGCAAAATCACGGCATTGCCGGACTTGAGGCACAGCGCGCCTGCGTCAGCGGTCACATTCGGACGGCTCTCGTAGATGACACCGATCACGCCCAATGGCGTGCGCACCCGCTCGATATGGAGGCCGTTCGGCCGGTCCCATTCGGCAATGATCTCGCCGACAGGGTCCTTCAGTTCCGCAATCGAACGGATCGAATCGACAATGGCGCGAATGCGGGTCTTGTCGAGTAGCAAACGGTCAAGCATGGAGGGCGCGAGCCGTGCCTCCTGCCCCAGCGCCAAGTCCAGCGCATTGGCAGTCAGGATGGTGTCGTTGGCCGCGTTGATCGCCTCAGCCATGCCGGTCAGCGCGGCGAATTTGCGCTCAGCCGTCGCCACTGCCAGCGCCGTTGCGGCCAATCTGGCGCGGCGGCCCATGTCCCGCATCAGCGCGGCAATATCGGTTTTTTCCGCCGGGTTCTGCATGGCTCCCGTCATTTCATCTTGGCGCTCACCGCCATGTCATCGCGATGGATCATGGCGGCGCGGGCTTCATAGCCCAAAATGCCGGGAATGTCGGCAGTTTTCTTGCCGGCGATCTTCACGGCGTCGCCCGCGTCATAGGAGATGAGGCCACGCGCGGCTTCGCGGCCATCCGGTCCGAAGACCGCTACCGTGTCGCCGCGCTCGAAATTGCCGGACACGGATTTGACGCCCGCCGCCAGCAGCGACTTTCCCGACAGGAGCGCTGCCAGAGCGCCGTCATCAACCGTCAACCGCCCTGCCGGTTCGAGATTTCCGGCGATCCACGTCTTATAGGCGCTGACGGGGCTCGCGCTCGGCTTGAACAGGGTGGCGCGTTCACCCTTGTCGATGGCGCTGAGCGGGTTCATGCGCGTGCCCGAGGCGATGATCATCGCCGTTCCGGCAGCGGTGGCGATCTTGCCGGCCTCGAGCTTGGTTTTCATGCCGCCGCGCGAAATCTCCGAGGCTGGCGCGCCCGCCATCAATTCGATCTGCGGGGTGATTTTCTCAACAAGCGCCAGGTGCCTTGCTTCGGGGTCGAGATGCGGCGGGGCGGAGTAGAGGCCGTCAATGTCAGACAGAAGAATGAGCAGGTCCGCGCCCATCATCGTGGCGACGCGGGCGGCGAGCCGGTCATTGTCGCCATAACGGATTTCGCTCGTCGCCACCGTATCGTTTTCATTGATGATCGGCACGGATTTCAGCCGCAGCAAGGTGCCGATGGTGGCGCGGGCGTTGAGGTAGCGCCGCCGCTCTTCCGTGTCGCCCAGCGTCAGCAGAATCTGGCTGGTCGTCAGCCCGTGCCTGCCAAGCACTTCGTCATAGGCGCGGGCGAGCGCGATCTGGCCGACGGCGGCGGCAGCCTGGCTTTCCTCGAGTTTCAGCGCACCCTTGGGCAGTTTCAAAACAGTGCGGCCAAGCGCGATGGCGCCGGAGGAAACCACCAGCACGTCCACGCCCGATTTGGCGAGTGCGGCAATGTCCTGTCCAAGACTGTCAAGCCAAGCGCGTTTGAGGCCGCTCTCCCGGTCCACCAAAAGCGCGGAGCCGATCTTTACAACGATGCGATGATAGGATTTCAGCAGTTTCACGCTTGCCAATTCAAGTCACCCAGCGCGTATCCGGCTCGTCCTGCGCTTCGCCCTTTTCATCTTTTTCGATGGCATCCTTCATCCGGAACAGCGCCTGGTCGAGGCCCTGCCGGGAGACGGCGGAGAGCGCCAGCGGCGTCTTCTTTGCCGCCTTTTTCAGCGCCGCAAGTTTGGCCTCGCGCGTTGCATCATCCACCGTGTCGATCTGGCTCAGCGCCACGATCTCCGGCTTGTCAGCCAGCATTTTCGAATAGGCCTTCAACTCTTTGCGCACCGTCTTGTAGGCCTTCGCCACGTCTTCTTCCTGCACTGAAACCAGATGCAAAAGCACCCGGTTGCGCTCGACATGGCCCAGGAACCGGTCGCCGAGCCCGACGCCTTCATGCGCGCCTTCGATCAGGCCCGGAATATCGGCAATAACAAATTCGCGCCCGCCAATCGAGGCGACGCCGAGGTTCGGATGCAGCGTGGTGAACGGATAATTGGCAATCTTCGGCCGCGCCGCAGTGACGCTCGCCAGAAATGTTGATTTCCCGGCGTTCGGCAGCCCGACCAGTCCGGCATCGGCAATCAGCTTCAGCCGCAGCCACACCGTCCGCTCAATCCCCTCAAGGCCGGGATTGGCATGGCTCGGCGCCTGGTTGGTCGATGTCTTGAACCGCGAATTGCCGAAGCCACCATTGCCGCCCTGGGCCAGCTTGAAGCGCTGGCCGACATGGGTGAGGTCGCAGATCATCGTTTCGTTGTCTTCCTCGAAGACCTGCGTTCCCACCGGCACTTTCAGCATGACGTCTTCTGAATTGGCCCCGGTGCGGTTTCGGCCCATGCCGTGGGTGCCGGTCGCGGCCTTGAAATGCTGTTGGTAGCGGTAGTCGATGAGTGTGTTCAATCCGTTGACCGCCTCAACCCAGACTGAGCCGCCGCGCCCGCCATCGCCGCCGTCCGGCCCGCCAAATTCAATGAATTTCTCGCGCCGGAACGAGACCGACCCCGCGCCGCCATCGCCGGAGCGGATATAGACCTTGGCCTGATCGAGAAATTTCATTGCGCGCCTCAGATTGGAGACGAGGCAATAGGGGAAAAGCGGCGGGGAGGGAAGTGGGGCTGTCACTTGGCGCTGCGGGGGCTTGGCTGCCAAGCCGCATGCCAGCTGGCGTTTCGTGGCTGCAAAGCAATTTGACAATACGTTGTCATTATGTTGTTGTGTTGTCATAATGGCATCAGATATGACCACGCTGATCATCGAGACGTTCCGCCTGAACGGCGAATTGCTGGCTGCCGGAGACAGGCTGGTCAGCGCCATCGGCCTGACTTCAGCGCGCTGGCAAGTGCTTGGGGCCGTCGACATGACAACGGTTCCGCTTCCGGTTGCCCACATTGCCCGCAATATGGGGCTCAGCCGGCAGGCGGTTCAGCGCGTCGCCAATGCGCTTGCCGGCGAGGGTCTGGTGACCTTCACTGAAAATCCTCATCACGTGCGCGCCAGGCTTGTCGTGCTCACGGCAAAAGGCAGGCGCGTGTTCGACGATGCGATGGCGCGGCAGCGTCCCTGGGCGGAGGGTCTTGCCCGGGGGATCGGCGTGTCAGAAGTCAATACGGCCATCAGCGTGCTGAGGTCAGTTCGGGAAAAACTGCAGACAGATGCAAAACCAAAGGAGGATCAACTTCATGTCCTGGAAAAGCACGCCTGACCGCTATGGTTCGGTCGCCATCGCGATACACTGGGTCACCGCTATCCTGATTATTGGCCTGGTCATTGCCGGGTTCATCGCGGCCGACACGGCGGATTCAGCGGCAAAGGCGTCAATCCTGCGCGTGCATGCCCCGCTCGGCGCCGCCGTGCTGGCGCTCACCATTTTCCGCATTTTCTGGTGGCAGTTTGCCGACAAAAAACCAGCCTCTGTCGGGGGCATTCCAAGGTATCAGGAAGTGGCGGCGAAGGCCGTGCATGGCCTGCTCTATATCGCCGTCATCGGCCTTGCCGTTTCGGGAATTGTGATGATTGCCCTGTCAGGCGCTGGAGAAATCCTGTTCGGCGATGCGCCGGGGCCGCTGCCGGATTTCTGGGATTTCGCGCCACGCTACGGCCATGCGATCCTTGCCCGGTTGATGGTCGCACTGTTCGTCTTTCACGCGGGCGCTGCCCTTTATCACCAATTTGTCCGCAAGGACCGCCTTCTTTCACGCATGGGAATGGGACGATGATGAGACGTTATTTGCCGGTCCTGTCTGTCGCGCTCGCGGCGCTTTTCTTCGGCATTGCGCTCTATATCACAATTGCTGAACAGCCGGCGCGCCTCGCTCTTGCCGATGCGCCGTTGCTGGCGGAATGGAAGGTCAGTTTCGAGGTCGGGTTCATGGTGCAGGGAACCCTGACCATTCTGGCGGGCCTTTGCGGCATGGCCGCGTGGTGGTTCGTCCGCGATTGGCGCTTCCTCGCCGGCGGCCTGTTCATGCTGGCAAACTGGCCCTGGACCCTTATGATGATTGCGCCGATCAACAACGCTCTCACCGGCACTGCCGCGGAAGCAGCCTCGCCGGCCAGCCGCGCGCTCATTGAACAATGGGGGCAGGTCCACTCGGTGCGCACCGCGTTTGCCCTGATCGGCACGCTACTCTTCACATGGGGCTTGGCGCGCCGTCAAAGCGCGTGAGTGCGGCGCCTACCGCTCGAAATCCACTTTCACCTTGGCCACCGGCAATCCATATTTTGTCACCAGCGCGCGGTTCGCGATGGTCTTGCCATCGGCGGAGAGGATCATCGTGTCCCAGAAGCGCACGATGTTCTTGCCCGGTCCTTCGTCAAGATCGACGAGATAGGTGAATTTGGCGCGGTTGCCTGAGATGCGCACGGTCGTGGTTCCGATCACATCTTCGCGCGTGCCGGTGTAAAGGCCGGGGCCTTTCTTGGTGAATTTCCACGTCTTGCGGTCCTTCTCGCCATCGGCATAGACGAAGTCCTCGACCAGCGTCAGCAATTGGCCGTTGAACCTGCCCTTGAGCCGGACATCGAATGTGCGCTTGACGCCATTGATCGCGGAAAACGAGCCGGTCGCCCGTGTGTTGCCGGTGAAGTAGCCTTCAAGTGTAAAAGCGCTGGCGGCAGCGGGAATGGCAAGTGTGGTAAGGGACAGCAGGGATGCAACATAAAGGCGGAACATCAGGACCTCTCAAATGACCAGTTTCCCTGTTTTACGTTGGCTGCAGTGATTGGATTGCCTGGGGCCATTCCGCTTTTGCCTGTATCGTCAAAAGCAAAGGACAATTCGCCAACTCAGCAACTTGGGGGCACCCTCATTTGCGTGAAATGCCGATGCGCCTCAGGCGTTCATTGGCAAAATTTCGAGATGCCCTTCGCGCCGCGCGGCTCGATGTCGATATGGATGTGATTGGCGTGCGAAGGATCAGCGCCCGGCCCCAAAACCGTATTGAACGCCTCACATGCAGCTATGCGCAAGCGTGTGAGGAATTTCGCATCCGCCGCACCGTCCGGTTTCTCGACCACGATCTTCTGCCCACCGGCTAGTTCCAGTTCCATGATGTCGACCGCATTGCCCTGACCATGGCTCGACATCTTGGCCCCTGCCTGCCTGTTGCGCGGGCGGCATTCATAGCCGGGACCCGTAGAGATCGAGTCAATCTGTTTGCCATGGGCGCTGAGCGCCATGGGCCCGGCTACATCCGCCGAAAACCGCGCCAGCCGCTCGGCCATCGCACAGGACAGCAACGGACGGTCGGGGAAAAGGATGGTTTGGCCGGAATGTGCGGTGATGGAAGTCAGGACGACGGGTTCGGCGACGACGCAGGCAGTGTAAGGCGGGGCGGGAATTGCGGCAGGGCGTTCGGCTTTGATGCCCGTGATGGCGAGACGGGTGAAGCAGTCGGGTTTGGTCAGGATGGACGGCGGGGAACTGGCTTGCCCGGCGGCGGAACTTGCGAAGGACGCAAGGATTGCGAGCGTTGAGAAGAGCCAGCCGGCTGGAAGCAAGGCGCGTCTGATGTAAGTCATGGGGCAGTGTGTGGCAATTCCAGGCCAGCGTCTATCGGGACTTTCAAGCAGCCAAAGCACATGATATATTCTTACTAAATCTTTATCGATCAAAAGGCGTTAAGAAAATGTCAGACACCGCAACCCTTTCGTCAAAATTCCAGATTTCGATTCCAAAAGCCGTGCGCAACGCGCGGCAATGGAAGGCGGGGCAGGAGTTTGTTTTTGTGCCGAAGGGCAAGGGCATGTTGTTGATGCCTGTGCCGGAACTCGATGATTTGAAGGGTTTGGCCAAAGGCGCCAAAACTCAAGACGTGCGCGACCGGCAAGACCGGTTCTGATGCTGGTTGTCGATACATCGGCATGGATCGAGTGGCTCATTGACGGGCCGCTGACGGCAGAAATCGCCAAACACATGCCGCCCCGCGATGAATGTATCGTGCCGACGCTTGTGCAGCATGAAATGGCGAAATGGCTTCTGCGCGAGCGCGGCGAGGCAGAGGCGGACGAGTTCATCGCCTATACGCAAATGTGCGTTGTCGTGCCGCTCGATACGCCGATAGCGCTTGCCGCCGCAGTCCCGTGCCGCCAGCACCGGCTCGCGACCGCCGACGCCGTGATCTACGCGACGGCGCTCAGCCGCGAAGCGGGGCTGCTGACATGTGACAAGCACTTTGAGGGGCTGGCGGGGGTGGCGCTGGTGCGGAAGGGCGGGTGAGGGTTGTTCATGTTGCATTCCGTTATTGATGGTTAGTTGGTTTCAAACCATCAAGATGATAATTAATAACCATCGTGAAGACAGATCATAACAGACGCCGCATCGCTCAATTCATCCTTGGACTTTCGCCGTCAGTTCAATATTCAACGCCTTCATCACGGCGAGCGCCGTCTTCAAGGTTGGATTGCCATTCTCGCTGAACGAGCGGTAAAGCTGTTCGCGGGAGAGGCCGGTCTGTCCGGCAATCTGCGTCATCCCTTTGGCGCGGGCGACGACACCAAGCGCCTTGGCGATAAACGCCGCATTGCCGGTTTCGAACGCATCCGCCATGAAGAACGCGATTTCCTCTTCATTGACCAAGGCGGCGGCGGGGTCATAGGCGGTTAGGTGTTTGGGCATGTCAGTGGCTCCGTTCCTTGGCGGCAGATCATTCCCAAGAACTTTCATAGCAGGCCGATGTTTCGGAGAAATACAGCAAATGAGCGGTGGCTCGCAGAAAGCCGAATTACGTCACCAATTGTAATCTTTTGACGCAACTGCTGTCTGGTCACGGGCTTTTCATAATCTGGCCAAACCCGACGCAAGTCATGTTCAGCAAGTATGGATGTTGGCGGAGCACGACTAATATGGCCATCGAAATGGTTCAACAAAAAGGCCTCATGGCAAGGCGTTTGCCAGATTATTGTAATTCTCTGTGCTGCGGCGAGAGTTTCTAACTCCTGGCGTTGTTGCGGAAATCCATCAATTTGGTCGGAATCAATCAAAACAGCCATGTGCTGAAATTTGGTCCGGTTCCTTGCGTGCTTGGCGATTTCCTTCTGGGCTCTTATCAATCGAGCGCGCGGATCACCGGCGCCGGGACTAAGGTTCACAACTTCAATATGAAACGGCAGCCCTTTTTCGTTCAGCGCGCCATTCAAGAACTGGCCATAGGATTGCTCGGATTCACCCTCGCAGCCGAGAAAGACTGGAGTGCGAGGTTCGATAATGGCTCTTCTGCCAGTCATCCGATTTGTGGAACAGCGCCGTAAGTGCCGCCCAGATATTTCTTGTAAAGGTTGTCAACACGCAGAGCAGCCTTCACATCCATGAGAGAGTAAATCCGTGATCTCCCACGATGGTCCTTCTCACATAAGACGACCTCTTCCTTCAACAGGTCATCCAGCAGCGAGACGGAATGACACGACATCCATATCTGAGCCTTGTTTGGATTACGGGCTGAATCGTAGAACCAGCGCATGATTTCGGGTAAGATCAATGGATGAATCGATTGATCGAGTTCGTCTATGACGGCAATTCCACCGCGCTGAAGGGCAAGCAAGAGAAAGGGAAATATGCGGATGAACGAACGGGTGCCTTGGCTTTCCAACAGCCATGGCATTTGATGGCGAAGCCCTTCGTGCTTGAAAAGCGCGGCAGGTCCGGTCGCAGTTTGCACTATCTGCATTTGTTCAACACCAACGTCTATTCGCTGTAACTCCCGGTTCAGTGCTTCAACGATGCCAGGATTGAGGGCGAGGAACTGTATGGCGTCAGCATCGTTCGGGTCGGTTCGGTCGATCAAGATGTTCCTGATCACGGTTTCAGCTGATTGAACCAGCGCTTTCGCCGCCGGATGCTCAAAAAGCGCCAATGTTGCCACGACGCTCGCATTTGGCCGAACTTTGTCGATAATTTTGCTAAAGCCAGTGAGCGGAAATGACTTTGAGCCCTTAATTACGTCGCTTTGCCGTTCATACACACGAACCCATCTGCCCTGACCATTCGGCTTTTGGAGCAAGGCTTCTCGCCAGACTTTGTCAATTGCTCCATCCTTTGGATGAAGCTCAAGCTCGTAACGATAAGTTCCGTACCTTGTTTTGGAACTCGCCGCCTCTCGCACCTCCGAAGAAAGCTCCATCGGGCCGCCAATTTCGACGGCAAGCCGGATAGGCGCATTTGACGATATTTCATCGTTGAAAGGTTCACATGGCAAATTCCCAGTATGCTGGAAACTGTCCTTAAGAAACCACGAAATGAAGGCCAAGGCCTTCAGGACCGTTGATTTTCCCGACCCATTAGCGCCAAACACGGCCACTACTTTTGGCACGCGCTCACTTGCTCCCTCAAAAATTGGAGCGAATCTTTCCGGGTACTCTGGCACACTCTTTGAAATCCGCAGATCAATTACCTGCAAATCTCTTATTGAATAGAAATTCTCGATCTCTAATCGGTATAGCATGCGCTTACAAATACACCTGCGAAATGCCAATTTCAACAGAAAAAACTCAAATTTGTCCTTTCACGCAATAGATGCCGTGATTTAAAGTCTTCTTACAGGTGTGCGACTGACCTCACCGCCACCCCTTCAAACTCGCCCACACCCGTCTGTCCAGCGTGAAATGCTCGGCAGAAAACTGTCCGGCGGCGATTGAGTTCAGCAGGCCGATGCCGGTGAATTGAAATCCGCATTTTTCGATGACCCGGCGCGAGGCGGTGTTGGCGAGGCGGCAGCGTGTGTGCAGCCGTTCGACGGCGAGGCGGTCAAAGGCCAGGTCAACCAGCGCGTGCGCGGCTTCGGTGGCATAGCCCTTGCCCCAATGCGACTCGCCCAGCCAAAAGCCGAGCTGCAGCTTGCCGTCACGATCGCTGGACAGACCCGCGCAGCCGAGGAAGCCGCCACTCTGTTTTGAGGTCACCGCATAGGTTGAGGCCGAGCGGTCAGGCTCGCCGGCGCGGCAGATGAAAACCTCGGCGTCTCCCCGCGTATAGGGATGCGGCATGCCGGTCATCATGGCGGCGACCTTGATGTTGTTGGCAAGCCGGGCGAGCTGTTCAGCGTCCGCCATGCGCGGTTCGCGCAGGACCAGACGATGGGTGGCAAGGACCGGCGCCTCATGCCGGTCCTTCAGAAACTCTCGTTCACTTTCGCACGCGGCCATCTTCTTTCCTCCAACCAATTGTTTTGCGTATTTCCGGACGGAAACCCGGTTCCCGCTTTTCCTGGAAATGCTTCAGGCGTCGTGGCAGGGTTGAACGCAGGACAGATCCCGTTGCGCAGGCGCAGCGATGACCCCACGGCTCACCCGTCCGGCGTCGGCGCGAACGAAGTCGGCGCGCGTCAGCACGGTTTGATATTCCGGCACCATTTCATTGCGCGCGCTTGACCATTTCAAACCGTTGCCCGCCAGCTTGAACCCGAGCTTTTCCTGCACATTGAACGAGGCGTTGTTTTCCTTGAACACCGCTGATTCAATGCGCTCGATAGTGCGCGTTGAAAAGGCATGACGGATGAGCGCAGCCGCCCCTTCCGTCGCAAAGCCCTTGCCCCAGAAGGGTTCGGCCAGCCAGTAGCCAAGTTCGGGCGTGCCTGAAAGACCCTCGATCGAGACGACGCCAATCAGCCGTTCGCGGTGCATGGTGAACACCAGATCCTCGCCGGCATCGACGTTTTTCGAGATGCGTTCGATCCATTCCATGGCGTCAGCGCGGAAATAGGGATGCGGCACGCGGGCGAGCATGCGCGAGACATTCCAGTTGCTGATGAAATCGGCGATATCGTCCGCGTCCACCTCGAGAGGAGGGCGCAGCGTCAGGCGCTTGGTGACCAGGATGTCCATTGTTTGCCTCCAGAAGAAAAAAGGGAAGATGGCGGCCCATCTTCCCTTTTTTGATCTCTGGAGTTTCCAGACACCGGGTCCGATGGGACGCCGGTGTTTGTTAAAAACTACCGGCTTATTCTGCGGCCTCCGCTTTCGGCATGACCGAAATGAAACAGCGGTTGTTGGCTTTGGTGTTGAACACCACGGTGCCCGCAACGGTCGCGAAAATGGTGTGGTCCTTGCCCAGACCTACACCGGTTCCGGGATGCCACTGGGTTCCGCGTTGGCGGGCAATGATGTTGCCGGCAAGGACGCTCTGTCCGCCGGACTTCTTCAGGCCGAGGCGTTGCGAGGCCGAGTCGCGGCCGTTGCGCGATGAACCGCCAGCTTTCTTGTGTGCCATGGGTTTTCTCCTTACTCGGCTGCGGCAGCTTCGACTTCGGCTTTCGCCTCAGGCTTGGCTGTCTTGGCGGGCTTTGCGGCGGCCTTCCTGGACGGCTTGGCGCCGCCCGTGAGGATTTCCGCAATACGCACCGTTGTCAGGTGCTGGCGATGGCCGCGGGTGCGCTTGGAATTCTGCCGGCGGCGCTTCTTGAAAGCGATGACCTTGGCGGCGCGGCCCTGCTCGACGACTTCCGCCGTCACGATCGCACCTTCCACTGTGGGCGCACCGATGGCCGCATCGGCGCCTTCGCCGACAACCAGCACTTCGGTAAACTGCACGATGTCACCGGCATTGCCGGCGAGTTTCTCGACCTTCAAAAGGTCGTTGGCGGCGACGCGATACTGCTTGCCGCCGGTTTTGATGACTGCGAACATTATTTTCCCTTTCGGTTGTTCGTCCGGCTCATCAGGCACAGGGCCTGCGGCCGTCTTTTTGTCAGTCTATGACCGGGTTGATTAAATGCATATGGCGCGGAAAGCCCACGCCACACACGGCGCGTCATAGGCGATGGCGGTTGTGAAGTCAACGCGGCGGGCAAAGTTCCTGACATGAACTGCCGCATTGGCCGCCAAGGTTGGCAGAATCGGGGCTTGCGGGAGATTTTGCGAATAGATTGGCTTGGAAAGGTGGATAGATTCGGGCTTGTTTTGATTGGTCGCCAAGGATAAAACCCGCGCGCCTGACCGGCAGTCCCTTCAGGAGAGGTGGCAGAGTGGTCGAATGCACCGCACTCGAAATGCGGCATGCTCGCAAGGGCATCGGGGGTTCAAATCCCTCCCTCTCCGCCAATCATTTTTGCAAGCAACTGATTTTTTTTGGCGCGGACGTCAAAGCGCCCATCATTCCGTCCTGCATTTCTTCTCGCAATAGGTGACGCGCGCGTCAATCGATCGGACTATTTGGAGTTGGAATTTTCCAATCACGATACATGACCGGGAGGAGGAGAGTTCCATGAAAGTGCCGAAGTTCAGCCAGATGCGTCTGCCTTGATGCAGGAAGAGGATGGCAAGGTCTTGAGCTGGAGCGAGCAATTCTTCGTCACGCCGCCGTTCGAGGACTTGAGTTCCTTAAGGTCAGCGGGAACCTTCACCCAGCAAAATGACGCGCACGGTTTGCAGCAGGATTGCAATATCCAGCACCAGGCTTCCGTTCTTCACATAGTAAAGATCATACCCGGTTTTCTCGATCGCATCCTCCACCGATGCGCCGTACGAATAGTTGATCTGCGCCCAACCGGTAATCCCTGGTAGCACACAGTGGCGAATGGCGTAGTGCGCGACCTGCTGCTCGAGCTGGGAGACAAAAACGGGACGCTCGGGGCGCGGCCCGACAACGCTCATCTCGCCGCGCAAAACATTCAAAAGTTGCGGCAGTTCGTCAATGCGGGTCAAGCGGAGCAATCGTCCAAACGGTGTCACGCGGGCGTCCCGCTTGCATGCCCAGCGCTGGACACCGTCAGCTTCGGCATTTGTGGTCATTGACCTGAACTTGATCAATGTAAATGTCCGCCCGTGCAAGCCCACGCGTTCCTGCGTGTAGAATACCGGGCCGCCGTCATACATCTTGATGAAAACCGCCGTGACGATGGAGACCGGCAAGGTCAGCAAGACAAGCGCCAGCGAAAAGATCACGTCGAAGACCCGTTTTGCCATCGCGGCGCCGGGCGACAGACCAAGTCTGTGGGAGGCAAGAAACCGCGCGGTCTCGACATCATTGATCTCAAGCTTGCGCGCCTCACGTTCCACAAGCGTTGACAGCGAAGTCACTCGCACGGAAGGACCCTGCCCGCTTGCAACGGCCGAGGCGCACCAGTTCTTGAACTCGTCGCCGCCGCCAATGACCAGCTCTTCGGCCTGCGCGCGTTGTACTTCATGGGCGAGCTTCAGCGCCAGGGTGCCATTGAGCGCGGTTCCGGCCGTCAGCGAACCGACGACCGCAAAATGCCTGTGGCTGTTTGCGATTTCATAGTTTCGCAATTGAGTCAGGCCTGAATCTGATCCGAAGAAGACGACGCGCCGCTTCAATTTCTCTTCGAAATTGCAGCAGATGATGCGAAGCGCCAGCATGGAAAGGAAGGCCGAAACGACGAAATTCGCCAGCGCGGTCAAGGTTTTCGGGTTGAGTGGCTGATGCTGGCCAAACATCATCATCAACGCCAGCGACATCACGAGCGCAAGCGTGAACCGAAGCGGCAGCTTTTCTGCCGAGAGGAATCTTCGCTGATACAGACCCATGGCAAACGCGGCGCCGACTATGCTCGCTGTCGCCAAGACCAGATTCAATCCGCCATCCAGCGACAACGCGCTGCCGGGCAAAATGTTAACGGCAAGCACCGCAACCACCACCACGTCCAAGCCAATCAATGTCAAGGCAAGGAGTGGAACATCCACATTCAATACACGCATTTCAACCGCCTCTAAATGCCTGAAAGCGCCCCTTTCAAGCAAGAAAGCCGGACCAAACCAACTTGACAGAAACCCTGGAGATCAACCGAACTCGCCGAGGCGCTCATTTGCCTCACTTAGCGGAAGCATTTCAGCCTCCTGTCCGAAGTCAATCACCTTCTGTTAACGAAATGTTTACACATTTTACTGGCGGCGTCGAGAAAAAAATTTGAATTACCGTTTGAAGCACCAAAGCAAATCCGGTCACTAAATCTATGGTTTAGCGTGATTCAACTTCGCGTAGAATGTTCAGAAGCTTCGGCGCAACAACACCCAGAGAGTATCTGTCAACAACGGCTTGGCGGCCACGCACACCAAACGACTTTCGCAGTTGCCGATCCTCAATGAGATGGGCAAGGCTTTGCTCCCATTGCTGGTCGGTCTGCGCAAACAGGCCTGTTCTTCCTGCTTCGATAATCTGCGTGTTTACTCCATAGGGGCTCGCAATGGCCGAGACGCCGCTGCTCATGTATTGGATGAGTTTGAAACCACATTTGCCGCGCGTTTCTTCATCATCGGTCAAGGGCATGATGCCGATGTCAAATCCGGCAATGTCCGCAGGCTCGCGGGCAAGGCTCCAGTCGCGGAATTCAATCGGCAAGCCGTCGGTTGCGAAGGCTTTTGATCCGACAAAGACGAATTTCGCCTGCGGATATTTCTGACTAATGCGCGCGAAAACCTGTTTGAGGTCCTCGACATATCGTGAGCCGCGGGGCGTGCCGATCCAGCCGATCGTGACCTTGCCGCCGCCATCGCTGTCAAGCCGGGGCTTGTACACATCCGGATCGACAACGGTTGGCAGTATCTCGATTCGCGCTCCCGGCTTGGCATGCTGGCGCGCGTAACCCGCGAGGTGATCGTTGCCGGCAATCGTCGCATCGGCGAGCGAAATGATCTTCGCGGTTTTTGACCAATCCCGGAGTCGGTCAATCGGATTGCTGTAAGCCAGGGATGGCAGGTATATCGCATCGTCGAAGTCGAAAACGATCCGCTTTGTCACCCTTCTCATCATCATCTCGATAAAAGGGGGTCCGAGCGCAAAGGCTTCGCGCAAAACGAACACAACATCAAACCGCGAACTCAAAGCCACGTCGGATAAACGGCTGGCAAGACCCCCGAGTGTCAAGCCCGCCTTTGATAGGATACCGCCCTGGCTGTACAGCTTGCCAATGTGCCTGGAGGACAGGAACGGCCTGACTTCAGTGCTGACACCGTGGGCATTCAAATAAGAAAGAAACTGGTAGGCCCTGAAACGGCTTGACGGTCCTTCGATCGGATGGGGCAGAACGAACAAGACGCGCATTCAGGTCTTGTCCGCCGGCTCGCACGTCATTGAATTTGCAATTGGCTGCACTTGGCGGCAAATCCCCGGGGCAAGACCGGGTTTAAGAAAAAGCAGTTCAGAGCGCCGGATCAATTCCTGTATGCCTTGACGATGTCGATAATATCGGGCCAGGGCGCCTGATCAAGATTGTTGAGCATCCCCTGACCCCAAAAGACAACAAGGCTCAAGTCCGATTGAACCGCTGCCGCAATCATGCTGCTGAGCTCTTTGCGGTTCGGAGGCCGTATCGCGGCGATGTCATCAGCGGAGATCAGGGATCTCAGATATGATTTTTCGAACATGTCGACATATGAGAATCCCTGATACACCATCAGGTGCTGCTTGTTGGGCAGATTGACACGCAGCCAGTTGATATAGCTCGGAATTGCGTCGGCATAACCAACGATGTTGCCCCCACTGTCAGGGGAGCCGACTTTCGCAACATCTGCCGTCACGGGATAGACGTCAAAGCCGACAATGTCGGCGTACGCGCTGAAGCTTGCCACCTTTTGCAAATATTCCGCCCGTTGTTCTTCGCTGGCAAACTCGGGCTTGTCCAGAACCAGGGGTCCATGCACCATCAGGACCGGGATCGTGCTGTCGATCTCCTTGACCCTGTTGTAGAGCGCCTGAACTTTCTTCAGTTTGATCGACTGAAAAACCGGCTCGTCATAATTGCTGACACCATAGATTTGCGCCCGCCCAGCACAGGCAATCAACTGCGCCAGCGGATCCTGGTCGAGGTCCGGCATTCCGGCATTTTGGGGGTAGACCAGTTCGGCGGGAATGACAATCTTGATGCCGGTTTCGGCCATGGCCCTGAACGCCGGACCGTCGGGACTGCAGGGCGCAACAAAATCGGTCTCAAATCCAAGCGACAATGCCGACGGAGCTTCCAAGTATTGAAAAGTTGGAAAGAACACGCTGACGCCATTGCTCTTGAGATGGCTGAAAATGCGGGCATAGTCCCGGCTCTCGGCCAACTCGACGGGGACGCCCGCCGCCATGAACTCGGTCGCTGAAACGTGCGCTGCACTGAAGCAAAGGACACTTGCTCCGGTCAGTGCGCGCAAAGAACTGAGAAGACCAAAGCAAATCGATGTGGTCAGGTTTTTGTTGCAGTTTTTCATGATGCCGTCCTGTATCCAGATTAAGGGCTCAGGGAACGCTGTTCGCAAGAGCTATCAGCACACAAAAAATCACCGGATTGCAAGGCATATTTTGGCGCAAGCATCCGGTGCTAACAGGCCGCGCCTGTTGAACAAGAAAATTGCGCATGCTAACTCATTTGCTGCTTCAACGAGACATGATCATGCATTCAGGGGCTGTGATTTTTCCGGAGTCTGGGATTGGCGCTGGAATGCCCTTGCATGAAAGCGGCACGCATTTGCAGCTATTGGCGGTCGCCGCCCGCGAGATCAAGTCCGGCAGACTGCACTCGCAGCAAGTGATCCGAGTGCTGGATGTCGGCTGCGGCGACGGCAGACTTATCGCCTACCTGGCTACGGCGATGCCTGTCATGTTCGCCGGACAAGAATTTGAGTTTTATGGTTTTGATGTTGATGATCACGGCGTACAGCCGGCTGACTATTTCAGGCAAACTGCGGAGTTGCTTTCCGCCGCGCAGCCATTGACTGACTGGCGCTCTCGACTCGCCTTGATCTCTGAACGTGATTCATGGCCCTATGCTGACGGCTCGATTGACGTGATTGTTTCCAATCAGGTGCTGGAGCATGTGATTGATCATGACTTCTTCTTTGGTGAAACGGCGAGGGTTCTGGCTCCGGGTGGCTTTGCCGTCCATGTGTTCCCGTCCAAACACTGCCTGATCGAGCCGCATTTGCACGTTCCGCTGGTCCACCGCTTCAAGAGCGAAAACGTCGTCCGCAGCCTCATCATGCTGTTCACCAGATTGCGGCTGGGGATTTTTTCCAAACTAAAAATGGGAAACCCGGACCTGAGCGCGAAACGCTTTTCAGAAACGCACACGGATTTCATCGTGCGTTTGACGAACTTCAAGTTTGAAAAAGAACTGCATGCCTTTGCCAAGCGTCACCGGCTGCATTCGAGTTTCAAATATACGCCGCAATACTATGCCGCCAAAATTCGCAGCCTGCTTGGCCTTGCGCCGCAGTACCATTTGTCCAGCCGACTTGGCATCAGTTCGAGTTTGGCTGCGATGGTCTGCCGCTATATCGCGAGTTCGACATTTGTTGTGCAAAAGCGGCAGGATTACATCCACGAAGCCCGGTAATTTGTCATGAACAAGCAAGCCGCATTGAGCATCGCGCATCAGGCTGACACTGTCGGCAAAATCGTCAATGCCATGACTGTCGATGTCGAGGATTACTATCACGCGAATGCGCTCGAAGCGTATTTTCAGCGGACAAAATGGCCAACGCTGGAGCGCCGGGTCGATGGCAACACACGCCGAATTCTCGACCTTTTTGACGAGCACGGCGTCAAGGGAACATTCTTCATTTTAGGCTGTGTGGCCGAAGAATTTCCGCTTCTGGCAAAGGAAATCGCCCGGCGGGGACATGAAGTGGCCAGTCACGGCTACGAGCATCGCAAGGCGAACACGCAGACGCCGGCGGAATTCCGCGCCGATGTCTCGCGCGCCAAGAAAAGTCTTGAGGACATTACCGGTGTTCATGTGGCGGGATACAGGGCGGCCAGCTTTTCGATCAGTCACCTGAACTGGTGGGCCTTCGATATCTTGCGCGAAACGGGGCACGCCTATAGCTCGAGCACCAGTGTCAAAGGCAATGGCGTGCTGCAAATGCCTCCTGAGCGCAGGTATCCTTTCAAACCCTGCGGAAACGACTTCGTGGAACTGCCAATCACCTCCTATCGGGCATGCGGATTGACTTTCCCCGCAGGCGGCGGCGGATATTTTCGTCTCTTGCCCTATGCATTGTACAAGTTTGCCGCAAACGCGGTAAACCGGCGTGAATTGAAACCAGCCGTATTTTATTTTCATCCTTGGGAGATTGATCCCGGACAGCCCCGCGCCGATGTCAACAAACTGACACGATTTCGCCACTACGTGAATCTGCAAGTTATGGAGCGGAAAGTTGAACGCGCATTGCACGATTTCCGGTGGGGGCGGATGGACGAGGTTTTTGGCGGATTCCTGCCCGTTCGCTCACGCGATTAACCTGCGTTCCAAGCTGTCGTTGACAATCCAATTCCGCAAGGTCAATGAATTGCGCTGTGTTTGGCAGTTTGTTTACGTGAGTTTGACGGTGAATGGCGTACAAGATCAGTGACATGCAATCGTTTTGCGAGGGTTTGGCCATCTGCCTGTCAAGACTTTGGCTTCGGCGGCTATCGGCTTCACTCCTTTTGACTCTGGTCCTTGCTTCGCCCGTTCGAGCCGGGGAGCAAACAGACTACAAGCTCGGTGTGGGCGACGTTATCAGTCTTGTGATCCTCGAAAAGCCGGAGGTATCAGGCAGCTATCGCATTGGTCCTGACGGCGCCTTTACGGTGCCGGGCCTCGGTCCCGTTCAAGTCGAGGGCCTGACTGCGCGTGAACTGGAACAGCGCATTGTCGGCATCTCGGCGGCAATGATCAACTCGCCATCCGTTGCCGTGCAGATTGCGGAGTTCCGTCCCATCTATATTCTGGGCGACGTTGCCAGACCTGGCAAATATTCCTACATCCCGGGCCTCAACGTTCTTCAGGCGGTTTCATTGGCGGAAGGCTTCTACCGGCGGGGAGGAACCAACGCCGATTTCTCGGAAGTGCTCGCCGATATTCGCGCCAAACAAGGATTTGCCGCGGCCATGGCGGAACTGGCTGCGATCAAAGTGCGGCTGGCGCGCCTGCTGGCCGAGCAAAAGGATCAGCCCGGTTTCATATTTGGGGCTGATGAGTTTCCCGCCACCCAGCAGGAAATGATCAAGTCGATTGTTGGCGAGGAAACAGCAACGCTTGAGCTCAGGGCCAAAGCCTTGGCGGACCAGCGCACTTTGCTGGAAGAGGCGATTTCGATCCGGGTCAAGGAATTGCAAACCTATGATGAACGGCTGGCCTCACAGAACGAGCTTCTCGCTCAACTTGCCGAAGAGCTTAGCCAGGCGCGTGACCTTCAAAAGAAAGGGCTCGCCACGACCGCCAGGCTGAATGATCTGATCAGGGAAGAACTCAGGCTGCATGGCGAGGTCATTCAGACCCGCATTCAGGCACAGCAGGTTGCTTCCGCGATAAGTGCCGACAGGCAGTCACTTTCCTATCTCGAAAACTCCCGGCGTGTTGCCATTGCCGAGGAAATCCGGGCCACGCAGGATCGCATCGTCCAGCTGAAAAAACAGTTGGAGGGCGAACGGGCCGTCATCGAGGAAACTTCTCAGCTTGGCCTTGGTGTGACCCAAGGGCCCGAGCCGGCGTATGAATACGAAATTCAGCGGTCCTCTGGCGGGGGTCAGCCCCTTGCAAGTCCGGTGGACGCCGTGCAGCCGGGCGATATGCTGATTGTTCGCCGTTTGCCGTCTCTTACCGGCCCAGACAAGACGTCCTCAACAAAATGAAACCAGTCCCCCAATATCCGTCAGAGGCAAAGCCCGAAATCAGACATGGGCAGCCGTGTCTTCGCAGCTTTCATCAGGACGGCAGGCCATGAGCCTTTATGAAACCGATCAGTATCTCAAGAACAACCCGGGCTGGCACGAGGAAGACAGTCCCTGGAAAGTTGAGCGCATTCTTGAAATGCTGCGCAGGCACAACTTGACGCCAAAAGACATCGTGGATGTCGGGTGCGGCGCTGGCGCACTCTTGTCACTTCTGCAAAAATCATTGCCGCCGGACACACGGCTTTGCGGCTACGATGTGGCGCCTACGGCAATCGGCGTGGCGGAAAAGCGCAAGAACTCTCACCTCGATTTTGTCTGCCAGGACATTTTGACCACGCAAAAACGCGGTGCTGAACTGCTGCTGTTGATGGATGTGTTCGAGCACATTCCCGATTACATGGGGTTCCTGACGGCGCTGAGCGGTTATGCAAAGATGTTCATTTTCCATATTCCGCTCGACATGAACCTCCTGCATCTTCTGCAGGATCGCCACATTGCCAGCCGGGATGTGGCCGGGCACTTGCACTATTTCTCGAAGGCGACGGGATTGCGCACGCTGGAAGACTGCGGTTACCGGATCGTCGACTGGACCTATACGCGTGTCTTTGAAACGGACAAGGCGATGCGCAGCCCGCTCAAGCGGGTGCTTGCCCTGCCGCGCTCGCTTGGACTGGCTTTGGTGCCGGATCTGTCTACCAAAATATTCGGCGGATGTTCGCTTCTGGTGCTGGCAGTGCCGTCGCAGGGCACGTCAACGCCGTCCGGCAAGCTGGCTCATTGAAGGTGCCGACACGCATGTCAAACCACGCCGAGACCAAAAATCTGACGCAGCAGGATGCCACAATGCCCGCACCCGCCCCGAAGAACTTTGACTCATTCGTGAAGCTCTTTGTCAATCTGCTGAAGCGAAGGAGACGGCTCTTTTGGACCGTGTTCGCGCTGGCCATGATCGGCGTCATTGCGGGCGCCTACGTCAAGCGTCCCTACTACGAGTCCTCGGCAAGCATTCTTGTCACCCTCGACACACCCAGTGTTTCTTCGTCGGGATCGGAGGTGCGCCGGGTTGTGGCGTCGCTTGAAGCTGATGAGGTCATTGCCTCTCAGGTCGAGTTGATCAAGACCCGCCAGCTGGCCGAGGAACTCGTCGACGTCCTGCCGGAAAGCGTCTTCACCAAGAAACCCTCCGACAAATGGTACATTCGTCTCGTTAGCGGGACAGTCGCAACGCTGACCAATGCGGCAAGGGGCGCCCTCGAGAGGCTCTTGCTCGTCGAGAAGACTTCGGAGAGGTACAAGCGTGTCAGGTTCGTCGAAAAAGGACTGAACGTTTTCGCAATCCGCCGGGCACAAATGCTGATCGTCTCATTCCAGTCGAAGGATCCCGAGGATCCGCAGGTCGTGCTCAACGGGCTGATTGATCTTTACACGCGCAAGGTTACAGAGCTGCGGAACAAGGCCGAAGGCTATCAGTTGTACACAAGGCAGGCGACGCGGCTGAGCGAAGAACTGAGCGCCGCCGAGAAATCGCTTTCGGCATTCATGATCGAGCACAAGGTTCTCGATTTCGACACCGAGCGCCAGCGACTTTTGGCGCGCGTGAATTCGCTGTCAGCGGTCGTTGACGCTCTCGCAAATGCCGGGGCCGACATCAATCCCGCGGACGCACGTTACTTCGTCACCGGACCGGATGCGCCGCCGCAAATCGTCCAGATGATGGCCAGCCTCAACAACTTGATTGTGGAGCGCGCGCGGCTGAAGGTGTCCTTCGCCAGCACTCACCCGGATGTGCAGCGGCTGCAGACGCAGATCGATACGATCCGGGCAGAGCTTCAAAGGGAAATGGAGCGGCTCGCCACCGTGAAAAAGCTGGATCGGGAGCGGCTGCAAGCCATGCTCGACATCGCTCCTGAATATAACAGGCTGTTCAGATCGGTGAGAATTCTGACCGATGCTTACGAAGTCTACAGGAAGGCCGCTTCGGACCAGGAAACCACTGCAGAGCGTGACCAGAAAGTACTCACACAGGTCGTCGACCCTCCAAACAAGACCTATGCGCCGCTGCCGCCAAACCGGCTGATGCTGATTCTTGCCGGTTTGGTTTTCTCCCTGGTTTTAGCGCTCGCCATTGTGACCCTGACCGAATGGATTTCATCCGTTTATCCGGCGGGCAAACAAGCAGAAGCGGCGGCCTAGCCATGCCTGAGGCGCGCAGACAAAGCGGCGCGGACAAGGCGGTTTGGCCGTCGCGCGGACTGCGGTCACTGGCGTGCCGGTTGCCTGCCTTTCATCGTCCAGAACAGGTGCTTTCATGTTTCCGGGACTAGGCGGCGACTCGACGCCAGGCATTCTTGTCAACCGCGCGTTCATCGGCACGGGTGTGGCCCTGGCTGTCGTGTTCCTTGCCGGCCTGGCCTTTGCAGCGACGAACCCCGCCATCGTCGGCGCCATGCTGGCCATCACGATTTTCGGCGTTGCATTTGCCTATCTGGTGCTCTCGCGGCCCACTGGTGCGCTTGCCGTCTTGTTTTTGGCACAGATATTACTGCCCGTTTACATCCGGATCCCGCTGGTGCCGGGCATTCCCGCCCTACCACCGGCACTGGTGCTGCTCGTTGCGTTGATCGTCTTGGTGATCGTCGCCGAGATGCTCCACGGTTTGCCAAGATCCCCTTCGGGCAACAGAAACGTTCTTACGGCATTGATCCTGATTTATGCCGGCGTGCTGTTGCTGTCGATTTTGATTAACCGTTCGTATTCGTCGGCGGCGGTGTTCATGACCATCACCATTGCCATTCCTGTTGCTGTCTATTTCGTCACGCTAAGACTGCTGCCCAACATCAAAGAGGTGGAGAAAATATACTTTGCCGTTCATATCGCAGGAATTTTGGCCGGACTGCTCGCACTTCATGAATTCTTCTCAGATTACAACATTGTGGCGCGTCATCTCGGCCCGGCGGTAACCCAGGACGCTGACTTCGTTGTCTGGTATCTGACCACTGGCCGGTCCGAATCGGGCGATGATTCACTCTACCGCGTCTTCAGTTTTTTCACGAACCCGCTGGAATATGGCGTGTTTGCCATCATGGTTTATCCTTACGCCCTGCTCCGGTTCGTGGAACCGCAGCCGCTTGGCCGCAAGTTTGTCAACGGCATCGCGCTTCTCACCATTGTGGCCGGTCTTCTGATCAGCTTTTCACGCGGACCAGCGCTTGCATTTGTCTGCGTGACAATCGCGCTCGCGATCCCGGTCAAGCCGGTGCGGCTTTGGCTCGCTGCCGGTACAAGTGCAATCGCTGGCGGACTGGTTCTTGCCTGGCCCTGGATTGGTGCTCAGCTTTCCGAACGGGTGCAGGGAGTGCAAAATGTGACGCTGCGCTTCAAGCTCTGGGAGAATGCCGTCAAGATATTCAGCGATAATCCGGTGTTCGGAATCGGCTATGGAAATTACTCACAGCTGCATGCAGAAACGCTCAGGACCAACAAGATCGGCCCATTCGATGACTTCTCCTGGGACCGGATTGAAAAAATCCGCACTATCGAAAGCATCTATCTTTCGCTGGCCGCCGAAACCGGACTGCTCGGCCTTGCTGCATTTTTCGCGCTGATCATCGGACATTTCGTGCTGGGTTATCGCCTGCTCAAAGTCCTTCCCCTTGGATCCGCCCGCACGATCGTGCTTTCGAGTCTGGCCTCCAGCCTCGGGTTCCTTGTCAGCGGCCTCACTGTCGCGAACAACATGTTGTATACTCCCTCGATCCTGTTTTTCGGACTCCTGATGTCATCGGTCGCAATCGTCGCGCGCGATCAGTCGCAATCGAGCCGGTAATGCTTTTCAATTCCTGCTCATTCATGTTTTTGTTTGCCAGTGTGCCTTGTTCTTTACTGACTCGCATCGCGCATTTCCCGCGCAGCCGGCATCGCGCCGCTCGCTCTTGCGTCGCTGTTTTTCCACGGATGTCGGGAAGTTCGTTTTCTGTCTCTTCTGTTGAGGTCAACTGGCAATTTCCGCCAGTTCGATCTTTGACAAAAAAGTTCTTGAACTTGCGCACGCGATTGCATTCCATTGGTCAACGCAGTTTGGAAAACGGTGAAATGATCAATCCCCAAAGCATCCGAGGCACCGATCGCCGCTTTCAGTCCGGGGCAGCATGACCTCATTGCATTTTTCAAGATTCCGCATTGGCCTGAAATCGTTTCTGAAAGTGCTGCTTTGCCCTGCCGGACTGATCTTCAGACCGCAAACCAATGGGCCGCTTGTCCTCATGTATCACCGGGTAAACTCGATCCCCTTTGCGAAACTGGGTCCGGTTTCACGGGAGCTCACGGTGCCCATTGCCGCGTTTGAGGACCAGATGCTCTATCTGAAGTCACACGGCTACAAGAGCGTTTCACTGGCGGCACTGGCCTTGATGCTGGAGGGCAAAGCCCCGCTTGACCGGAAATCCGTGCTGATCACTTTTGACGACGGGTATGAGGACAATCTTCTCGATGCAGCGCCGCTCTTGCGCAAACAAGAGTTTGGCGCGACGGTGTTTGCCATGTCAGATCATTTGGGCAAAGGCACTGCGGACCTTTGGCCCTTGGGCGATCCTGACGGCAATGGCAAGCTGATGAGCGGGAAGCAAATTGCCGAATGGACCAGGGCCGGTTTTGAACTCGGCTCGCACACCAGGTCCCATCCGGTTCTGGTGCAGCTTGATGATGCGGCGCTCTGGGAGGAACTCAACGGATCAAGAGAGTCGCTGGAAGCCATTTCCGGTTTGCCCGTTTCGGCGCTGGCCTACCCCGGCGGCGAGTTTGATTTAAGGGTTGAGAAAATGGCGCTGAAGGCGGGCTACCGCTTGTGCTTTACCACCAAATCGGGGCGGTCTGGCGTGGGCAGCAGCTTGACCTCAATCAGGCGTGTTGAAGTGTCGGCTAGTGACAATTCTCTGGTGTTCCGGATCAAGATGGCCGGATTGCTGGATTGGACGGGATTTCGCGACTCAGGTCCCTACCGCAGTTTTCTGCGGGCACTGCACCGGTTCGTCATTGCCGCGTCAAAATTGTTTAAGCGCCGGGGCGCTCACTGATGCATTCCGCGCAATCGCTTTCACGCAAAAAAATCGCCATGCTTGTGACAAGAATGGACATTGGCGGCGTGCCTGATCACATCATGACGCTGATTGCCGGCCTGTCGGAGGAATTCAGCTTCACCGTTATCTGCGATCACATCCATCCTTCGCATGCAAAGCTTCTGTCGGAGCTTGGGGTTCGCATGGAGGAATTGCCGATGCGCAGAACGATCAGTCTCACGCGTGACTTTCGGTCCTTCAGTCAATTGCTGACGCTCTTGAAGCGAGAGAAGTTTGACATCATCCACACGCATATGTCCAAGGCGGCTTTGCTCGGCGCCATAGCCGCCCGGCTGACGCGAACACCTGTTTCAATCAACACGGCGCATAATCTGGGCTTCATTGCGCTGCCCAACCCGATCGCCAAGGCTCTTTTCTGGGTCTATGACCGCCTTCTGTTTGCCCTGGGCACGGACGCGGTGATTGTCGTGTCAGACTTCGTCAAACAAAAGACCCTTGCGGCGCATTTGGTGTCGCCCCAAAAACTTCATGCAATTCACAACGGCATTCGCACCGGCGCCATACAACACCGAAACCTTGCTGATCCCGGCACCGGGAAAACAGGCATGACGATCCTTTGCGTTGCAAGACTGGTCTGGTTCAAGGGTTTGCACACGTTGATCGCCGCAATGCCGGCCATTGTCCATGCGCATCCGGACTGCCGGTTGTTGATCGCTGGCGATGGCGAACTCGAACAGGATTTGCGCGAGCAGGCTGAACGTTTGGGCGTCAAGGCTCAGGTGCAGTTCCTTGGTCTGAGAGACGATGTTCCCCAGCTCCTTGCGCAGGCGGCGATATTCGTCTTGCCTTCGGTATCGGAAGGCCTTCCCATTTCGATTCTCGAAGCCATGGAAACCGGCTTGCCCGTTGTCGCAACGAGCGTAGGCGGAATTCCCGAACTGGTGAAAAACGACGTGACGGGATTGCTGGTGCCGCCGCAGAATCCAGACAAGCTCGCAAGTGCCATTTGCCGATTGCTTGCCGATGGAGCGCTGCGCGAAAGAATGGGCATTGCCGCGAAATTGCGGGCGATTCGCGAATTTTCGGCGTCTGCAATGCAGCGCCGCACCGCAGCGCTTTATCGCGAGATGCTTGAAGCTGGCGAGGCGGGCAAGGGAAATGGCTGAAAGAGTATTTGTCCCGGGGCAAGACGATGAAGCCGTTCTGGATTTGCGCGCACGCGTGTGGGGCAAGGATCACCCGCATACGAGCGCGGCGTACTATGAATGGCTGTTCCGCAAAACACCTTCCGGGACCGGGTCCGGCATCGTGGCCATTCATGAAGACAAGATCGTCGGATTTGCCGGACTATGCAATCGAAGCGCCGCCATGGGCAGTCAGGATTTGCGGTTTTGCCACGGTTTGGACTTCATGGTCGATCCCGCTGTTTCGGGCACGCTCTCGAGCCGAATCGCTGTCAAGGTTATGAACAAGCATGTCGATCTGGCGAGGGACCTAGGATTTGATCTCAGCATCAACTACCCCAATCAGCGTTCGCGCCGTATGCTCGTCTCCAAAAGGGGCGCCTTCAGCGAGGTCCTGCGGCCCGATCTGATGATTTGTCCGCTGACCAGTTTCGCCGCATCCAGCGAAAGCCAGTCGAGTTCTTTGAAACGGGCGGTGATGACGCTTGGCGGTCGCTCCCTCGCCGCCGCCGGGGCAGTTCGGCGCGCCCTGCGGCGTTCCAGCGGAGCCCGAATTGAGCGCATCGAGCAATTTGACGCGGCGTTTGATGGGTTTTGGGCGGAGTTGCGCCGGGATGGCAAACTGCGTCTTTGCCGCGACCGCGAGAACTTGCACTGGCGTTTTTCCTGCCATCCGCTTCACCGCTACACGATCTGGACCGCCGTGCAAAACGGCAGGTTTGCCGGATATCTTGTCACGGCCGGGCGTGAGATTTTGGGGATGCAGGCCGCCATCATTGCTGATCTGTGTTTCTTGCCCGGGGCGGAGGATGCCGCGTCAGATCTTCTGGCGGAAGCAGTCCGCGCGGCCGCAGCACAAGGATCGATGCTGCTCGCGGCGCAGGCCGTGACAAATTCGCCATTTCGTTTGGCGCTTCTCCGGGCAGGGTTTGTTGCAGTGCCCGACGCGCTCAATCCAAAACCCTTCATGATGGTCACGCACATTCACACCGAGCTTGCCAAGCCGGCATTGCAGGGCGGAAACTGGTCATTCGCATGGAGCGATATGGATGTTGTCTAAAACCACAGCGGCATCTGCAAAGCCTGAAAACGCTGACCTTCTGTGCAACCTTCAATATATGGAAAGGTACAAGGCTCATCTGTCTGGAAATCTTCCGCCAAATCTCAGCGAACTCACCCGGTTCTTTTCGGCGCCGTCAAGATTGCGCACGCTGGCGGAAATCCTTTCCTCGCGAATGAAGGGTTCAGGAAAGTCCGTCTTGAATGCCGGTTGCGGGCCGTTTGCGACAGAGCTGTTTGTGCCTGCCTTGCAAGACCAGCATATCGAGTCATTTGACTACACCAGCGGATTTTCGCCTTTCTACGATCTTTTTCGCAAGGACGGCATGATTGCGAATACGAACTTCAGAATAGCTAACGCCCTTACCGTCGCTTATCCGGCCAATTCGTTTGATCTCATTATCATTCACGACGTGTTTTATGAGACCGGCCTTCCCGTTGAGGTGCTTCTGGACCGCTTCCGGCCCATGCTGAAGCCTGGCGGGTTGCTGTTTTTTGACTTCGTCAATGCCCGGACCGAGCGCTTGTGGAGATTGCTTGGAAGCAAGCAGAAATTTCAACGCTATGATCCGGACGCGGTCAGGAAATTGATTGCCGGTCTGGGCTATGCCATTCTCGAATGGAGACCCACCTACGGAAACAGTGGAAAAGCCAAGATGGTGATTCACAAGTTAAGCGAGGCGTTGTTGCGGCAAAGCAATTCATATGCGGTCCTCATTCAAAAGCACGGCGCCTGATGATGGGCGGAAAAGAGCGCGTCTCGGTGATCATTCCAAATTGGAACGGCTTGAAATGGCTTCCCGTCTGTCTCGACTCGCTGCGAAACCAGACATACGCGGATTTTGTCACGTACGTCGTGGACAATGGCTCGGTTGACGGTTCGGCTGAATTCATCACCACGCAGTATCCGGAAGTGCGTTTGATCAGGAACGCAAAAAATCTCGGCTTCGCCGGCGGGATGAATGTGGGTATCTTGGCGTCAAAAGGTGAATATGTTGTCTCGCTGAACAATGACACAGAAGCCGATCATTTGTGGCTGGCCGAGCTTGTCGAGCACATGGACCAGCGCCCCGGCATCGGCTTTGCAGCTTGCGCGCTCCTCGATTTCAACGACCGCGGCAGGATCGACGCGCTCGCGGACGGATATTCGATTGATGGAAGGTCCTACAAGGTCGGCAGCGGACAGATATTTCGCGACAAAGACACGCCGCCCTTCGAGATATTGAGCGCCTGCGCCGCCGGTTGCCTTTACCGCCGCTCCATGCTCAACAAAATCGGCCTCTATGATGAGGATTTCTTTGCCTATATGGAAGATGTGGATCTCGGGTTGCGCGCGCAGCTGGCGGGTTACCGCTGCGTGTGCGTTCCGTCGGCCATTGTGTATCACATGGGAAGCGCAAGCTCGGGAGGCCCGGCGTCCGCCTTTTCAATACGGCAGACCAGCCGTAATCTCTACCGCGTCATCTTCATCAACGTGCCCGCCCTCCTGATACCGGTATTCGTGGCGTCGGCGCTTGTTTCGCAGTCGGGACTTGTGCTGCTGTCGCTCGTTGTGCCTCGCTACCGCTGGTTCAGAGTAAACCTGCCGGCCTACTTTCAAGGCATCGCTCAGGCATTGCGGGACGTTCCGCAATCTCTGGCCAAGCGCCGCAAGATTGCGAAGCTGAGAAAAATGGGCGCCGTCGAGTTCGCCCGCATGATTGCTTCCAGCTACCGTCTTGCTAGCCGGCATTCCAAGCGCCGCGGTTGAGAAAGAGGATTTGCATTGGCGCCCTATTTGCCCAAAAATCTGCTTGGCATCCAGTTCTTGGCGATCCCGGTACTCCAAATCACGGCCAGATAAGCAACCAGTGCCACCCCAAGCGCAAGAAACGGGTTGATGCCCGTTATCAACGCCATTGAAAACGCGATGAGCGCTGCCGCGACCAGACATGGCAAGACTGCCGCAAACACGGCGTTCACATTGACATATTTTGCGCAGATCAGCGCTGTGGTTGAGATGGCGCCGATGATTGAACAAACGACTGATGCGGAGACCGTGCCGTAAATCCCGAAGTTTCTTTGAAGAATGACGTTGATGAGGAACTGCAGCGCAGCCAGCAAGCACCACGCGACCAGCGCGGTTCTTTGCCTTGGCGCCCCCAGAAGGAGGAACGTGTTGAAGACGAAAACACAAGCAAACGGATAGCCGAGGAACTGGAAACTTGCGAGCGAACCGCTGATGCCGAACTCTGGGGAGTTGAGCGCCAACGGCAAAAGAAAGGCAAAAGTCCAAACAAGGGCAGCGACCGGAATTGAAGCGCACAAGAGAAATTGCAGACCGGCCGCATAGACTCTCGTAAGGGAATCGCCTTGGCCCTCGTGAGCCACTGCGAAGCGCGGCAGCATCACCGATCCAAGCGCCATGGGCACGAGCAGCGCCACTTCGACAAGCTTGGCAACAACGCCGTATACGCCAAGATCGGCGGCACTGCCGTACCAGGATAAGACGAAGAACTCGATTCGTGTCGACAAAAGCATGATGACAGCGCCCAACATGAACGGCAGCGCGCCCGGCACACACGCAGCGAATGTACGCTTGCTTGCGAGCCTGACCTTGGAAGTGCGGATTTTGCTCAATCCGAAAAGCAACACGCTCAAATATGCCGCGTTCGCGGCGACAAATACCAGTGCTATGCTCGACGTTTTTGCCGAGAGCCAAAGCACAAGGACACCTAGTCCGGCCTGGGAAACGCTGAGAGCAATATGGGCGAGCGAGATCAGCCTGAATTTATGGTGGGCCTGAAGCACGTTTTCAACCAGCATTGATGGTGCTGTCAGGAAAAGGCCAAACGCAAAATAGAGCACGATGGATTTCCCAGGCTGCTCAACCTGGCCCCAATCCAGCCCGATCCAGACTAACCCGAAAGCGGCCAAGGCGGCGGCAAGCTTGTAGGGCATGAAGAGCCGCAGAATCCAGAAGGTCTCTGCGTGGTTCTTGGCGACCTCTCTCGACGCAAAACGTGACAGACCCAGATCAATCACGATGTCGATCATGACAATCAGGACGAGAGCGAAATTAAGATACCCAAATTCGTCAACCGGCAGTGAACGGGCGAGGACGAAGTAAAAGGCAAAGCTCAGTCCCCTCGCACCGAGTTGCGCAAAAAAATAGACGGCCGAGTCGCGCAATGCGACGCCGAAGTCACTTCTTTCGTCGCTGCTGGTAACCGGCGAAACATCCATGGTTTAGAAGGTATTCGCACGGCGTGGGCTGTGATTTCGCGGACCCGACCGGCTCAATCGCACCAGACCCTCCTCGCAAACTCGCCTCGCAATTGCAGGAAGTCCGGAAAATGCCATGCGACAATCCAATCTCAACGCGAACTTTGCGGCGCTTTTGACGAAGGAGAAATTGCGTCTGCAGCGTCATCAATTATGTCCACCTGCTAACACTCAAGTTCGAATGTCCGCAATGGGCTTGTGCTGATTGAGCGGCGCCATCGAACCGCAATGAGAACAACACTTTGGGTTTGAAGATATCGTGCAATTGAAGGTGGGTTGCAAACCGCACCATAAAGTTAATACTCCGCGCTAGAGCATTTCCGCTTTTGATGGACTCATCAAAGCAAGGAACGAGGCGCTCCATAAGGCCCGATGCCAGATCAGGACCGGGTTGGGTTACCAAGAGCAAACGCGTCTATTTTCAGGTTGTCATGTCCGGCCACGAAACAAAAACAGTGATGGTCACAGGCGGCAGCGGCTTTATCGGATCAGCCTTCTGCCGCCATTGCGTCAGCGATTTGGGGTGGCGGGTCGTCAATCTGGATGCGCTGACCTATGCGGCCGCAGACGGCACGATGAAGCAGATTGAAGGTCACCCGCGCTATCACTTCGTCAAGGGTGACATTGCTGACAGGGTCCTGGTCGCGGACCTTTTCTTGCGACATTCACCTGCCGCCATCGTCAATTTTGCGGCCGAAAGTCATGTTGACCGCTCAATTGACGGCCCGCTGGCGTTCATCAACACAAACGTCGTCGGGACGGCATCCTTGCTTGAGGCGACACGCGAATTCCTCGGCGGCAGGGATGCGGGGTTTCGCAGTGCGTTCCGCTTTCATCACGTTTCGACGGATGAAGTTTATGGCAGTCTGGCGCTTGACGAGAACGCCTTTGTGGAAACGACGGCCTATCAACCGTCATCTCCCTATTCAGCCTCGAAGGCGGCCTCCGATCACTTGGTGCGGGCATGGTGGCACACATTTGGGTTGCCGGTCACAATCACCAATTGCTCCAACAATTATGGGCCGTTTCATTTCCCGGAAAAACTCATTCCGCTTGTCATCATCAAGGCGCTCAGGGGCGAACCCCTGCCGGTCTATGGCACGGGCCGCAATGTGCGCGACTGGCTGTTTGTAGAGGATCATGCCCGTGCGATTGCCATGGTTCTGCAAAATGGCGAAACCGGAGAAACCTACAATGTTGGAGGAAACGAGGAGCGGTCAAATCTCGAAGTTGTCGAGGCGATCTGCGATCTGGTTGATCAGCGTGTGCCATTGAGCAATGGCAAGCGCAGACGTGACCTCATCACTTTCGTTGCGGACCGTCCCGGGCATGACCTGCGCTATGCAATTGACAATACAAAGATTTGTGATCAGCTGGGCTGGCGGCCGTCCACACGTTTTGAATCCGGCTTGG
Organism: Phyllobacteriaceae bacterium; assembly: GCA_031401375.1. Classification (GTDB taxonomy): domain Bacteria; phylum Pseudomonadota; class Alphaproteobacteria; order Rhizobiales; family Rhizobiaceae; genus JANOYJ01. The sequence continues at coordinate 31,915 of JANNRN010000044.1, forward strand.
CCAAAACTGTTGACTGGTATCTTGATAACGAGTGGTGGTGGCAGCCTCTTCTCGAGAAACGGTATCAAGGACAGAGGCTTGGAGTTTAGCCTTTGAATCGTCTTTCCGGGGAGCCACACATGCGCGGGATTGTATTGGCGGGGGGAACGGGCACAAGGCTTTTCCCGATCACAATGGGAATCTCAAAACAGCTTCTGCCGATTTTCGACAAGCCGATGGTTTACTATCCCATTTCGGTTCTGATGCTTGCCGGAATACGCGACATTCTGATTATCACCACGCCGCACGAACTGTCCCTGTTTCAGCGCCTTCTTGGCGACGGATCGAGATTTGGCGTCAGTTTGCAATATGCCGCGCAACCGTCTCCTGACGGCATTGCCCAGGCATTCCTCATCGGCGAGAGCTTCCTTGATGGGGGCCATGCCGCGCTTGTGCTCGGCGACAACATCTTTTTTGGCCACGGTTTCTCCGCCATGCTGACAAGAGCGGCAGCCCGCGCAAGCGGCGCGACGGTTTTTGCCACGCGTGTTACAGATCCCAGCCGGTTTGGCATCGTCGAGTTCGATGACAAGGGCGTTGCCTTGTCGATTGAGGAAAAGCCGCTCCAGCCTCGCTCTCCTTTTGCTGTAACAGGGCTCTACTTCTACGATTCCGATGTCGTAGAAATCACAAAATCCATCAAACCCTCGGCAAGGGGCGAGCTTGAGATTACGTCGGTCAATCATGCATATCTTGAAGCTGGAAAGCTCAATGTCGAGATTTTGGGACGGGGATTTGCCTGGCTCGATACCGGAACACATGAAAGCCTTCTTGATGCCGGTGAGTTTGTGCACACGATTGAAAAACGCCAGGACATGAAAATCGCCTGCCTTGAGGAAATCGCCTTTCAGAAAGGATTTATTGGAAAATCCGAGCTGATTGACGCAGCAGAGCTTCACGGCAAGAGTGACTACGGAGCCTATCTTAAGCGGCTCATCGCGGAAATCTGATGATCATTACCAAAACGCCGCTGGACGGTCTCCTGTTAGTCGAGCCAAGAGTTTTCGGCGACGACCGCGGCTCTTTTTTCGAGATCTGGCAAGAGAAGCGCTACTGCGAAGCCGGCATCTCAAATGGCTTTGTCCAGGATAATATATCTTTCTCTCGCCAAGGCACTTTGCGCGGCCTGCATTTCCAGAATCCCCATCCACAGGGCAAACTGGTTTCGGTGATGGAAGGCGAAGTGTTTGATGTCGTGGTTGACCTAAGGCTGGACAGCGCGACATATGGAAAATGGACCGGAACGCATTTGTCTGCTCAAAATCACCTTCAGCTCTGGATTCCGGAAGGGTTTGCGCACGGCTTTCTGGTGACCAGTGATACGGCGGTTTTTTCCTACAAATGCACCGCCTATTACAATCCGGTCACAGAGAAATCACTGCGCTGGGATGATCCGGACATTGGCATCAATTGGCCTTCGGGACAAAAGTTCCTTTCCCCCAAAGACAGGGACGGGCTTTCATTTCGTGAGATCGAGACCACGGGCCTCTATTTCGGGAACAGGAAAGGCTGATGGTTCGCAAGAAAGTATTGCTTACCGGTGGTTCTGGTCAAGCGGGTTCGCAGATCATTCGCTGCATCCCCTCTTGGGCGGAAGTCATTGCGCCGGGCAGGCAGGACTTGGACCTCTCCGACCCCGCTGCCATCGCGAGGCTGGTCAATGAACTTCGCCCGGATGCAATTATCAATGCGGCCGCCTTTGCAGCGGTCGACAAGGCGGAAGCCATGCCCGAGCTTGCGCGTGCGATTAACGCAAGGGCTGCGGGACTCCTTGCCCAAGCGGCATCGCAGGTTGGCGCAAGGCTTGTTCACATTTCGACCGACTACGTCTTTGATGGCCGCAATTGCGTGCCCTACCTGCCCACGGACGTGGCCCGGCCGCTTTCTGTTTATGGAAGCACAAAGCTGGAAGGCGAGCTGGCTATCCGCGCCAGCCTGCCCGGCGAAGACTACTTGATATTGCGCACGGCATGGGTTCACACGCCAGGGCATTCGAACTTCGTCACCGCCATTTTGCGGCGATTGCAGGATCAGGCGGCGCTAGGGGTCGTCAGCGACCAGATCGGCACGCCGACCGCCGCCCAGGATCTTGCTGTCGCCATTTGGAACGCGGTCGGCAACGACGCCAGCGGCTTGGTGCACTTCACCAATTCGGGGGTGGCCAGCTGGTTTGACTTTGCGGTTGCCATACAGCGGCTGGCAAAATCGTCGGGGCGTGTGTCGAATTTGTGCGAGATCAGCCCGATTTCAACGGCGCAGTACCCGACGCCCGCCAGACGGCCGCAATTCTCCGTGCTTGACAAGACCAGCGGCTGGGCGGCCCTGGACATGACCCCGGTGCATTGGATGGACGCCTTGGAACGCACATGGTTCAGCGAAGGCCCTGCATAACAAGGCGGCCATTGGCCATCCCGCTCCAAAGCCCGCCACGACGGCGTTCCGGTATCTGCGCGTTCGCTTGAATGCGGGTCTAATGTTGCTGATTGATCGCTACAGGCAAGATTCCGCAGATTGATTACTTGTCGCAAGCGAAGATACTCGCTCTGGCTTGGCGGCATCGCGTTTGGCACATGCCCATTTGTGTTGAGCAAACATGAAAAGCCCCCCTTTGTTGAATGCGAACCTTGCAAGTCCCCTCTTCGCTCTCGGTTCACGAGATGCTGCCAGGCGCCAGGGGCCATGACGCAAAGTGAAGAGGCATCGGCTAAACTTTTGAAACGATTGATTTGCAACGCCAAACAATTGTGCTTTGCTCTTCGCATTGAGGCCTGAGCGGGCCTGTCAAAAACAAACGGGGAACTGAAAAATGATGAATTCCAGCTGGCGCGGGCTCATGGCCTTTGCGCTATTTGTGACACTGATATTGCCGTTTGCGGCGCGCGCGGAGGAAAGGACCCTTACGATCGGCACGGAAGGGGCCTATCCGCCATTCAATTTCATAGATGCGGACGGCAAGATCGGCGGCTTTGATGTTGAGATCGGCCTTGCGCTCTGCGCGGAGATGAAAGCCAAATGCGATGTCGTGGCGCAGGACTGGGACGGCATCATCCCGGGTCTTCTTGCGGAAAAATACGACATGATCATCGCCTCAATGTTCATCACCGAAGAGCGTAAGCAAAAGGTCGCCTTCACTAACCCCTACTACAAGGCGGCGATGACGCATGTTGCCAAGAAGGGCGCAGGGCTCACAGATTTCACCGATGCCGGCATGAAGGGCAAAACCATTGGAGTTCAGGCCGGAACGACGCAGGCGACCTTTGCGGAAAAGACCTATCCAAGCGCCGAGATCAAGTCTTATCCGACACAGGACGAGGTCAATCTCGACATGGCGTCCGGACGTCTGGATCTGCAGGTCGGCGATATGATTCCGATGCTCGACTGGGTCAACAAGTCCGAAGACGGCGCCGGTTTTGAACTTGTCGGCGAGCCGGTCATCGACCCTGCCTTTGTAGGTGAAGGCGTCGGTATCGCCGTGCGCCAGTCAGACACGCAACTGCGCGAAGACATCAACGCGGCACTGAAGGCGATCCTTGCAAACGGCGCCTACAAGGCAATCAATGACAAGTACTTCACCATCGATGTCTATTCGATGAAGTGATTTTGACGATGGTGCGCGCCCGGATTTTCCGGGCGGCATTTGTCTGAAGACAGCGGGCCGGGAAAACCGCCCGCATCTTGGAACCGGCCTTGCCGTCCCCCGTTTGGGTGATGACGCCCGATGGGCCGCATGCTCAATTTCATCACCCCAAATCATCCATCTGTACTTGAACAGGATTCGGCGTATCATTCGCCGCGGGGGCGCGAAACGGGGAGATTTCCATGGTTTCTTCTGTACCCAAAAACATGTTCACGTCGACTGAAATCCGCAAGCATCGTGACACGCTCGATGTGTTTACCGACGCTGCCGCTGACTTTCTCGACTGGGTCTATGCCGATCATCTGGCCTTCTATGCCAAATGGGGTGTGTCGAAATATTACGGCAACCGCAAACCTGAGCACAAGACCTATGAGAAGCGCGTCGCGCAGCTGAAGAAGTTCGGCAAGCCTGCATTTCTCGCTGACCAGCAGGTCTCGACAGCCTGCATACTGCTTGCCATGCAATCGATGGAGCGCGGCTTCAATGCGACCGGCATGGGCAATACCTGGAAGAAGATCAACGCCCAGCTCAAGGTCGACCAGAAGTTCTATGGCACCGATCTGCAGATCATGCTGCAGCAGCTTGGCTGGAAGCTCTATTACTGGAATCCGGACCCGTCCCAGAATGCCAAATGGGATGCCGAAGACCAGGCGCTCAACCCTTTGAAAGCAGGACGCAAATGGATGCCGGTTTGGGGCGGGCACGCGCTTCGTTTTGCCAGCGCCAAGAACAAAGGCACCTATTACGACGCCAAGCTCGATAATGTCACTGCGTTGGTCGGGTTCGGCAAGGTGCAACCCGCGACATTCAAGGATGTGCCGGTTTTTGTCGGCATTGCTCATGCCGGGTATCACGTCTTTCCAGGCCGCCGCGGCGATGTGGTCGAGGCGCATTCCATGCGCGAAATGATCGCCAAGGACAATATCGAAGTCTCGGCATTCAATCCGCTGGCGACAGGGGGCGGACCGCGCTGGACCCGCTCGGAAAAGTACCGGTCGGGCGTCATCGCTGTTCCGCAGGATTTCTGACCGCGGCCGCTGTACAGGCGGAATTTGCACATTACCAGGAGGGATCAAATGCTGAAACGCGCCATCCTCATCGTTCAAAATCACTTGCGGGCGCTCGGCCATTTTGCCGGAAATCCGGATGGCGTCAGCGGGCCTATCACCGAAGCCGCTGTCGTCAAGGGGCTGACCGCCCGTGCCGGCGAAATTCCCGCCGGCGCACTCGCGTTTGCGCCTGAGCGCCGGATGACGCTCATGCTGCAGCTCATCTGCAAGGACAAGGGCATCGAATGCGAGCCGGCCGATGGCTATTGGGGGCCAGTCACCCAGAATGCCTATGAATCGCTTGTCCACCTCATTGATCGCGGCACGCTGCCGCCCAACTGGCGCGATGACGAGCCGTCGGATTCCAATCCGCATGTATGGCCGCGCGACCGCGGCAATCAACAGGACATGCGCAATTTCTACGGGCCCGCGGGCAATCCGCCGATGAAGAAAGTGCGTTGTCCGTGGACGCTCAAACTCGCCTGGGACAAAAGCGTCACCATCACCCATGTCGGTGTTCACGCCAAAGTTGCCGGCAGCGTTGAGGACGTGCTGCAACGGGTGCATGCCCATTACGGCGACGCTGAATTGAAGCGGCTGCGGCTCGATCTTTATGGCGGCTGTTTCTTCAATCGGCGAAAACGCGGCGGTTCAACGTGGTCGACCCATGCATGGGCCATCGCCCTTGACTGGGATCCGGAACGCAACCAGCTCAAATGGGGTCGCGACAGGGCGACACTTGATCATTCGAATTATGATTTCTGGTGGCATTCCTGGGAGGCGGAAGGCTGGGTCAGCCTCGGCCGGTCACGAAACTTTGACTGGATGCATGTCCAGGCGGCGCGGCTTTGACGCATTCGCAGGAAATGCGCTAGTCAAACCGGACTGGCAGGAATTCGGCGCCGGTCAGTCCCGCCCGGTGCAGGCTTTCATCCAGCGGCTCTTGGCGCAACAGGTTTGCCGCATACTGCCCCAGCGCGGGAGAGGACTGGATGCCGGAGCCGCCTTGTCCTGCGAGCCAGAAATAACCGGGAACATCGCCCGCCAATCCAACCACCGGCAGCCTGTCGGGCGAAAACGTGCGCAAACCCGCCCATTTGCTCGCGACTGACTTCACCTGAAGCTTTGTTGCCTCCTCGAGATAGTAAGCCGCATAAGCAATGTCGATATCTTCGGGCTGCGCGTCGCAAGGTTCGGAAGGCGTTGCATCCGCCGGTGAGACAAGCAGCCGTCCCGCATCCGGTTTGAAGTACCAGGCCTCGTCCACTTCGTTGACTTCCGGAATTGGCGTCAGATCAATCTCCGGCGGCACATCCACCGTTATCACAGTGCGGCGGTAAGGAACGAGCCCGAGCTGTTTTGCTCCAAACAGGGCAGCGATGTTGTCGGCCCAGGCGCCGGAGGCGTTGACCACCGTGGTTGCAGAAAATTCCCCTTGCGACGTTTTAAGACGCCAGACCTTGCCGTCATGCGCCGCGGAGAGAAGCTCACATGATGTGCGGATTTCAGCGCCGCTGTGGCGGGCGCTGCGGACATAGCCTTGCAGCAGCGTCTGCGCCTCGATGTCGCAGCATGAAGGGTCAAAGAATGCCGCCTTGAACTGACCAGGATTGAGAAACGGCACCAGCGTCAGGCATTCCTCGGTACTGCAAAGCCTCAGATTCTCCACCTGCCGGCTTTCCAGTTGAAAAATCTCGTGCAAGTGCGCCGCCTTGTCTTCACCCGCCACGACAAGGTTTCCCCGCACCTTGATAAGCGGAATGTCTGCAAATCCATCGGGCGCGTTCGTGAGAAATTCGGCGCTTGCGCGAGCCAGTTTTCCGATGAGGGGGCCGTGATGGATCCGGCTAAACTCGGCGGCGGACCGGCCGGAGGAATGGTAGCCGTGATGGGCCTCGCGTTCGAGGACGAGGACCGAGCGGCTGGCGCCAAGAAAGTGGGCAAGCGACGCACCGGAAATGCCGCCGCCGATGATCGCAATATCAAAAAACATAAATATGAACCTTTGTTCAATTAAAAATAGGGCGATCACGTTCGACGATTTCGGCGATAAACTGGGTGACGGCTGTAATGCGGCGAAGTTTGCGCATGCTCTCGTGATAGACAATGTAATAGGCGCGTGACAGCTTTCTTTGCGGCAATACCTGAATGAGCTCGGAATGCTCGCGCGCGATGAAGCGGTGCAGGATGCCAATGCCGGCGCCGGAACGAACCGCCTCCAGCTGCCCAAGCGCGCTGGAGACGGAAAAATTCGGTTTCGCGCTGGAAAACAATTCCGGCCCGTAGTTGAGCGACGGGGTGGCGACGAGGTCTTCAACATAGCCAATCAGGCTGTGTCCGGCGAGTTCAGCTTCGTTCTGTGGTGCAGGACATCCCGCCAAATAGGTGGACGATGCGTAGAGGCCGAGCGTGTAATCCACCAGTTTGGCCGCGACCAAGCGGCCGTGATCGGGGCTCTCGACGGTGACCGCAACATCGGCTTCCCTGCGTGACAGCGAAAAAGACCGCGGCACGGGCACAAGTTCTATGGACAGATCCGGATGCCTTCGTGTCAGTTCGCCCAAGCGCGGCGCCAGAAATGCGACGCCGAAACCATCGGGCGCGCCGATGCGCACGGTGCCGGAGATCGAAATCGAGGCATCGCCCACTGCGGCGCGCGCCCCAAGCATCTCCGCTTCCATTCGCTCGGCAGCGATCAAGAATTCTTCTCCGATGCGGGTGAGTTCCGTGCCCGACGGACGGCGCAACAGAAGCTGGGCCCGCAATTCGGTTTCAAGAGCCGTCAGGCGCCGCGCCACCGTGGCATGGTTCAACCCCAGCCGCCGCGCCGCGCCAAGGATTTGCCCGGCACGCGCCACAGCAAGGAAAATACGGATGTCGTCCCAGTTCATAAGGTTTGCGCGAGGCGCCCCCCTCTGTCCTGCCGGACATCTCCCCCGCAAGGGGGGAGATTTTCATGCTGCACCGTTTTGGCTCCTCTCTTCAACGTTACAGAAGAGCGCAAGGCGGCGACGTATTCAATCTCCCCCCTTGCGGGGGAGATGTCCGGCAGGACAGAGGGGGGCGCCTCGCGATTAGTTTTCCGCATCATCAGCCCTCCAATATGCGCTTCAATTTTTGCACAATAGGTGCGCTTTCTTGAGTGTTGCAATTGCTTTTTTATAGAACGATAATTCCTCATCACAAAAATTCGGAGGAAGTCTCATGCGACATTACGGGCATTTCATTGGCGGCAAGAATGTCGCCGGCAATTCCGGCCGGCAGGCGGATGTTTTCATGCCGATGACGGGCGAAGTGCAAGGCAGGGTGGCGCTGGCTTCAGCGGCCGAGGTCCGCGCGGCCGTCGAAAACGCCAAGGCTGCGCAACCCAAATGGGCGGCGACCAATCCTCAGCGGCGCGCCCGCGTCTTCATGAAGTTCCTCGAACTTGTCCATGCCGAATATGATTCACTGGCCGAGATGCTCGCATTGGAACACGGCAAGACCATTCCCGATGCCAAGGGCGATATTCAGCGCGGCCTTGAGGTCATCGAATTCTGCATCGGCTCGCCGCATCTGCTCAAGGGCGAGTTCACCGATGGGGCCGGTCCTGGCATTGACGTTTACTCGATGCGCCAGGCGCTTGGCGTGGTCGCCGGCATCACGCCGTTCAATTTTCCTGCGATGATCCCTTTATGGAAGGCCGGTCCGGCGATCGCCTGCGGCAACGCATTCATTCTCAAACCGTCGGAGCGCGATCCGGGCGTGCCGCTGCGCATTGGCGAACTCTTCATCGAAGCAGGACTGCCGGAAGGTATTTTCAACGTCGTCAACGGCGACAAGGAAGCGGTCGACGCGCTTCTTGACGACCCTGATGTCAAGGCCATCGGCTTTGTCGGCTCGACGCCGATCGCGCATTACATTTACTCGCGCGGCTGTGCGGCGGGCAAGCGCGTGCAGTGCTTCGGCGGCGCAAAAAACCACATGATCATCATGCCCGATGCGGACATGGACCAGACCGTCGATGCGCTGATTGGCGCAGGCTACGGGTCGGCGGGCGAACGCTGTATGGCGATTTCCGTCGCGGTGCCGGTTGGCGAAGACACCGCCAACCGTTTGATGGCCAAGCTGACGCCGCGTGTGGAGAGTCTTCGTGTCGGGACTTCAACCGATCCGTCAGCCGATTTCGGCCCGCTCGTCACCAAGGCGCATCTCGACAAGGTCAAGGGTTACGTTGATATCGGCATTGCCGAAGGCGCCAAGCTCGTTGTCGATGGCCGCAGCTTCAAGATGCAGGGCTATGAGAACGGCTACTACATGGGCGGCTGCCTGTTCGACAATGTCACGACAGACATGCGCATCTACAAGGAAGAGATATTCGGCCCCGTTCTCTCGGTCGTGCGTGCACCACACTATGAGGACGCGCTGCGCTGGACCAATGAGCATGAATATGGCAACGGCACCGCGATTTTCACCCGTGACGGCGATGCCGCCCGCGACTTCGCCAGCCGTGTCCAGGTCGGCATGGTCGGCGTCAACGTGCCGATCCCGGTGCCGATCGCCTATTACACATTCGGCGGCTGGAAAGGTTCGGGTTTTGGCGATCTCAACCAGCACGGCCCGGATGCCTTCCGCTTCTACACCAAGACCAAGACAGTGACCTCGCGCTGGCCAAGCGGCGTCAAGGATGGCGCGGAGTTTGTCATCCCGACGATGCGGTAGGATTTGAGTGAATGCGATTGAAGCGTCCGCCGCAGAAGGCGGGCGTTTTTTGTTGCATTTTGGGCAATTTCGCCATACATACTGGCAATCTTGCCGAGGAGCGTAGCAATGTCTGTTTCACCTGTCCCCCAGTTGCGAAAATCCGTTGAGATTGTTCATGACCAACTGACAGGCCTTTCGGCAGAACTGAAGAAAAACACCTTGGCGTCAGAGATCGCCATGAGTGAATCGATCAAGGCCGGAATTCTGGTTGCTCAAGTTGTTGCAGACAAGGCCTTTTCGGAACGCTTGGTGCAGTCCGGCGTCATTCCTCGGCGCACATTGCAATATGCTCACGAGAACAACATGCAGCGATTTACTCCTGCACAGTCCGAGCGGATCGTGCGGGCCTTGCGCGTTACCGGGCTTGCAAGGGAGGCGTTTGGCGACAAGGCCGACGAATGGCTTGACCGGCCCACGACGGTCTTTTCCGGGGCGACACCTGCCGAAATGCTGGTCACCGAGGCCGGCGCGCGGGCGGTCGAGATGTTTATTGGCCAGGCTATGCACGGTTTTGCGGCGTGAAACTTTGGCGTGTCGCTCACGCAGATTTTGCGGATTTGAGCGGACATGGCGGGCTTCTCAGGCCAGGGCGCTGGCACAGTGTCGGGAGGCCCATCGTCTATGCCGCTGAGCACTCGGCCTTGGCCATGCTGGAGGTGCGGGTGCATCTGGATTTGCCGGCTTCGTATTTGTCAAAGTTCGTGATGCTGAAAATTGATGTCCAAGACGATGTGCGGATAGATTCGATTGATAACCAGCCCGATGATGAAACTGTCACGCGGGCGCTTGGGGACGTTTGGCTGGGTGCAGCCCCTACATGCATCTGCAGGGTGAAAAGTGCGCTTGCGCCAGACGCCTTCAACTATTTGATCAATCCTCGGCATCCGGACATAGCCAGGGTCAATGTCGAGGCCGTTGCGCCGCTGGTTTTTGACGCACGCTTGTTTCGATAGAATTCCGGGCTTTGCAAGGGCACAACGCAGTATTTCCGAATTGCCACGCATGCGCTACCGTCCCAAATGCGCGATCAACTCTTCTGCCGCGCGTTCGGCGCTTGCCTCATCTCTTGCAATAATTGCGTCGATCAGCGCTACATGGTGCTGCGCCGAGAGCTTGAGCGAATCCGGTCGCTGCAGCCTAAACCAGAACCGGCGCGAATGGGTTTGCAAAGGCGCGGCGAGGCGGGCGGCAAAGGGGTTCGCGGCCGCTTCGCCCAACACGGTGTCAAGCGCCTTGTCAGCATCGAGAAACGCCTCGACGTCGCCAGTTCCGGCGGCGGCTTGCATTTTGGCTTCGACGTGGCGGAACATCCGGTCGTGCCCGGGCGAGGCATAGGAGGCCGCTCCCCAGGCGAGCAGCATTTCAACGCCTTTTCTGGCTGCTAGAACCTTGGGAAAGTCCGCCGGATCGAGCGCGGCGATTTGAATGCCCGAGCGCGGCCTGATCTCAAGGAGCCCCTCCCAGGCAAGGCGCTGTATCGCTTCGCGCACCGGCGTGCGGCCAAGATGCAGCCGCTCGATCAGCGTGCCTTCCGTCATTGTTTCACCCGGCTGCAGCTTCAATGTGACAATCATGCGCTCCAGCGCGCGATAGGCGCGTTCGGTTTGCGGCAGATTGTTTTCGTCGCCGGAGGGAGTAAGGTCGGTCACGATTTTTCCTGATAAATGACGTTGACTGCGGTCCTGTATACAGATATATCACTGATATATCAAATGGAGAATGAATCATGTGGAAGGGTGTATTTCCAGCTGTCACGACAAAGTTCCTTGCCGACGATTCCCTCGACCACAGGGAAATGGAGCGCTGCTTTGCCATTCAGGTTGAAGCCGGTGTCGATGGGTTGATTGTAGCCGGTTCGCTCGGCGAGGGTCCGATGCTGAGCACGGATGAAAAGCTCGCCGTTCTCAAGACAGCGAAGTCTGTTGCGGGCAAGCTGCCGGTGTTGATGACCATCAATGATGCAGGCACCCGCGAGGCCGAGGCCATGGCGCGTGCTTCGGCGCGGGCCGGGGCGGATGGGCTGATGGTGGTGCCCTCGATGGTCTACCATACCAATGCGAAGGAAACGGTCGCCACGCTCAACGACATCGCCAATGCCGGCGGTTTGCCGGTGATGATTTATTCCAACCGCATCGCTTACCGGGTCGATGTGACGACGGACATCATGGAGGAGCTTGCCAAAAATCCGCTCTTCGTCGCGGTCAAGGAATCCTCTGACGACATCCGGCGCTCGACCGAGATCATCAACCGCTTTGACGACCGCTTCGATCTTTTCACTGGCGTTGACAACCTTGCCTTTGAGGCGCTGGCGGTAGGTGCGGTCGGCTGGGTCGCCGGTCTGGTGGTGGCGTTCCCCAAGGAAACCGTCGCCATCTACCGGCTGATGCGGGCGGGGCGCACACAAGAAGCGCTCGAACTCTATCGCTGGTTCCGGCCTCTTCTGGATCTGGATGTGTCGACCTATCTCGTGCAAAACCTCAAACTTGCCGAGGCCATCGCGATTGGCTCGACCGAAACGGTGCGGCGTCCGCGTCAACCGCTGGAAGGGGCGGAACGGGCGCGTGTCGAGAAGATCGTCCGCGATGCGATCGCTGCGCGCGAAGAACTGGCCGACTGAGCTTGGCAAAGTCCGCGATACTTGTCGGCGGCGGGATCATCGGGATCACTGCCGCCATCGCACTCGCAGAGGCCGGCTACGCGGTCACGGTGATTGACCGGACCGGCATTTGCGAGGAAACAAGCGCCGGCCACGCCGCCGCGTTTGCCTTTTCCGACATCATGCCGATGGCGCACAAAGGGTTCCTCAAGAATGTGCCCGGCTGGCTGATGGACCCGCTCGGGCCTTTGACGATTGCGCCAAACTATTTGCTGACGATCACGCCCTGGCTGTTGAAAGTCGCGCGCGAAGGTCAGGCATCAAAACGCGATGCCGCCATTGCCGCGCAAGCGTCTCTGATGAAACTGGCCGCGAACGAGATGAGTGCGCTGGTGGCGCGGGCCGGTATTGACAGCCTGGTGCGCCACGATGGTTCACTGGAACTCTACAAGAGCGAGGCGGCATTCAGCTCCGCACAGCCGGGCTGGGCGTTCCGCGAAAAACATGGCGTGCCGTTTGAACATGTGCGCGGTGAGCGATTGAAGGAGTTGCAGCCCGGCCTGTCCGACAAGGTCGTCGCGGCGACGTTTTCGCCGTCATGGAAAACGGTCAGCGATTCAAAAGGTTTTGGCAAAGCGCTTTGGGCCCATGCCGAGACGCTGGGCTGCCGTTTTGTCAAAGGCGAGGTGGCTGTTATTCGCGGGCAAGAAGGCGGTGCGGGCGTGGTCACGAAAGACGGCGCCGGATATTCTGGCGATGTCGCGCTTGTGTGTGCGGGCGCATGGTCGCATCGCCTGGCCAAGCAATTGGGCGACATCATTCCGCTTGAAACCGAGCGCGGCTATAACACGACGCTGCCGAAGAACGCGGCGGATGTGAAGCGCATGCTGATCTTCTCGTCGGAAGGCTTTGTGCTGACCCCTTTGGAAAACGGCATCCGGATCGGCGGCGCCGTCGAGTTCGCCGGTCTCGAGAATCCGCCCAATTACAAGCGCGCCGATGCGATGCTGACCAAGGCCAAGCGTTATCTGCCTGACTTGAACATCTCCGGCGGCACGCAATGGATGGGTTTCAGGCCGTCGCTGCCCGATACTTTGCCGGCTATCGGACGGTCAAGGTTCTCACCGCATGTGCTCTATGCATTCGGCCACGGACACCTTGGCCTTACCCAGTCGGCGGCGACTGCGCGGCTTGTCATGGATTTGGCGCTTGGCAACACCGCAGCCCTTGATTTGAAACCGTTTTCGCCGCAACGGTTCGGGTGAGGATTTTTCATGGCGCGGCACACATTCTTTTGCATTGACGGACATACGTGCGGAAATCCGGTGAGGCTGGTTGCGGGCGGCGGCCCCCTTCTTTCCGGCGCGACCATGATGGAGAAGCGGGCGCACTTCCTCGCCGAATTCGACTGGATCCGCACCGGGCTGATGTTTGAGCCGCGCGGCCATGACATCATGTCGGGGTCGATCCTGTATCCGCCGACGCGCGCGGACTGCGACATCGCAATCCTTTTCATCGAAACATCCGGATGCCTGCCGATGTGCGGCCACGGCACGATTGGCACCGTCACCATGGCGCTGGAAAACGGCTTGGTCACGCCAAAGACGCCAGGCGTGCTGCGGTTGGATACGCCCGCGGGGCTGGTCATTGCGGAATATCGCCAGGATGGCCAGTTTGTCGAAGAAGTGCGCATCACCAACGTGCCGTCATTTCTTTACAAACAGGGGCTCGAGGTCGAATGTCCTGATCTTGGCGCATTGACTGTGGATGTGGCCTATGGCGGGAATTTCTACGCCATTGTCGAGCCGCAAGAAAACTACCGGGACATGGCGGACTACACGGCGCTTGATTTCATCAAATGGAGCCCGGTGCTTCGCCGCAGACTCAATGAGAAGTACACATTCGTGCACCCGCAGAGCCCGGACATCAACCAGCTTTCACACCTCTTGTGGACAGGAGCTCCGATCCATCCTGATGCGCACGGCCGCAACGCGGTCTTCTATGGCGAGAAGGCCATCGACCGGTCACCTTGCGGGACCGGCACGTCGTCGCGGATGGCGCAGCTCCATGCCAAGGGCAAGCTGAAAGCGGGCGAGGAATTCGTGCACGAATCAATTATCGGCTCCATGTTCAAGGGCAGGGTTGAACGCGAAGTCGACTTCCACGGTTACAAGGCAATCATCCCTTCGATCGGCGGTTGGGCGCGGATGACAGGCTACAACACGATTTTTATCGATGACCGCGATCCGCTGTCGGCCGGGTTCACGGTGCGCTAAAGGTTAATATCCACATGGGGTTTTGCAAAATCAACGATGTTTCCACGGTGTTTTCGGCAATTCTGCGGTTCGATATCCTTCTACTTCGCACAATCATGGTGACTTTCACCAAAATCCGGCTAACCAAGAGTCAATTTGACTAGACCTGTGCAAAAGCGGTTGCTTTCCGCGGGCGTCTCGCTAGTCTTTGCACAAAATCAGGGAACGAGGCCGCGCAACGTCGCGGCGAAACGGGGGAATTGTACCGCATGGAGTATTTCGTCCAGCAGGTCATCAACGGCTTTACGTTGGGTTCAATCTACGGCCTCATCGCCATCGGCTATACGATGGTTTACGGCATTATCGGCATGATCAATTTCGCGCATGGCGACATCTTCATGATTGGCGCCTTCATGGCGTTGATCATGTTCATGATTGTCGCGCCGATCCTGGGCACCGGGGCGGTGGCCATTGCCCTGGCGATCATCATCATGCTCGTTGTGGCGATGTTGCTGACAAGTCTTTGGAACTGGTCGATTGAGCGCATTGCCTACCGGCCGCTGCGCGGTTCGTTTCGCCTCGCGCCGCTGATTACGGCGATTGGCATGTCGATCGTGCTGTCGAACTTCGTGCAGGTCATGCAGGGTCCGCGCAACAAACCGATCCCGGCGCTTGTCACCGGCAATTACACGATTCCGGGAACAGACGTGAACGTGTCGCTGAAGCAAATCCTGATCTTTCTGGTGACGGCGGTTCTGCTTTACGGCTTCTGGTACATCGTCAATCGAACGCCGCTTGGGCGGGCGCAGCGAGCCTGCGAACAGGACCGCAAAATGGCGGCGCTGCTCGGGGTGGACGTCGACCGGACGATTTCGATCACGTTCATCATGGGCGCGGCGCTGGCGGCTGTGGCCGGCACGCTGTACCTGTCCTATTATGGCGTCGTCGTCTTCACCGATGGCTTCGTTCCGGGCGTCAAGGCGTTCACCGCCGCGGTTCTTGGCGGCATCGGTTCGCTGCCGGGGGCTGTCGTCGGCGGGCTGCTGATCGGGATGATCGAAGCCTTGTGGTCGGCCTATTTCTCGATTGATTACAAGGATGTGGCCGCTTTCTCGATCCTTGCCATCGTGCTGATCTTCCTGCCGTCCGGTATTCTCGGACGTCCTGAAGTGGAAAAGGTATAATCCCCATGGCGATGAATTCCGCTTCTTCCGGACCCGAAAATCGCGGTTCCAAGGCCATACGCGACGCGCTTTTCACCGGGCTCATTGCGTTCGGGCTGTTTGTGCTCCTGGTCGGGCTCGAAACCGGCCAGAACATCCGCAATGAGCTGATCCTCATTCCCCACTGGGGATTGCTGGCGATCTTTGTGATCACGGCCATGGTTCTGCGCTATCTGATTGATATGGTCTTCAGACCTTATTTCGCCGAACGCCGGACGGCAAAAGCGGCCGTCGTCGTTGATGTGAACGCCAAGCCGAGTTACTTCCGGAAGAACTTTTCCAATATCGCCATCGCATTTCTGTTTGTATACCCATTCCTGGTCCTCGCACTGGTCGGTGTTCCCGGTTCGCTCAAATGGGTCGATAATTTCGGCATCCAGATTCTTATTTATGTGATGCTGGCCTGGGGTCTCAATATCGTGGTGGGCCTGGCGGGCCTGCTCGATTTGGGTTATGTCGCGTTCTACGCCGTTGGCGCTTATTCCTATGCCCTGCTGTCGACCTATTACGGGCTCTCATTTTGGGTGCTGCTGCCGATGGCCGGGATTTTTTCTGCGCTCTGGGGCATCATGCTTGGGTTTCCGGTCCTGCGCCTTCGCGGTGACTATCTTGCCATTGTGACGCTGGCGTTCGGAGAAATCATCCGGCTGGTGCTGATCAACTGGACGGCGGTCACCAAGGGAACATTCGGTGTTTCCGGCATTGCCAAGGCGACGCTGTTCGGCATGAATTTTGACGCCACGCCAACCGGATTCGCCGCGACTTTCGGCCTTGCGCCATCGTCGGCCTATTACAAGATTTTCCTCTATTATCTCATCCTGCTTCTGGCATTGTTGACCGCCTTTGTGACAATCCGCTTGCGCCGCATGCCCATTGGCCGTGCGTGGGAAGCGTTGCGTGAGGACGAGATCGCCTGCAAGTCGCTTGGCATCAACACCACGACAACCAAGCTCACGGCCTTTGCCACCGGCGCCATGTTTGCCGGCTTTGCGGGTTCGTTCTTTGCCGCGCGGCAGGGCTATGTCTCGCCCGAATCCTTCGTCTATCTGGAGTCAGTCATCATTCTCGCCATCGTCGTGATTGGCGGCATGGGTTCGCTGATCGGCATTGCAATTGCCGCGGTGGTAATGATCGGCGGCACCGAAATCCTGCGCGAACTGTCGTTCCTCAAAATAGTTTTCGGCGAAGGCTTTACGCCTGAGCTTTACCGCATGCTGCTCTTCGGCCTCGCCATGGTGGGCGTCATGCTCTACAAGCCGCGCGGTTTTGTCGGCAGCCGCGAACCGACCGCATTCCTCAATGAGCGCAAGATGGTTTCCAGTGAATTTACCAAAGAGGGGCATGGCTGATGGCCTCTGATCCAATACTCTCGCTCGAACACGTGTCGATGAAATTTGGCGGCCTTATCGCCGTCAACGACCTGTCGTTTGTGGCCGAACGCGGTGAGATCACAGCGCTGATCGGTCCGAACGGTGCGGGCAAAACCACGGTGTTCAACTGCATTACCGGCTTTTACAAGCCGACCGAAGGCATGATGACGCTGAAGCGCAAGAATGGCGAGAGCTATCTTCTGGAGCGTATGGCCGATTTCGTCGTGACGAAGAAGGCGAAGGTCGCCCGCACATTCCAGAACATCAGGCTGTTCTCCGGCATGACCGTTCTGGAAAATCTTTTGGTGGCCCAGCATAATGGTTTGATGAAAGCGTCGGGTTACACCGTTCTTGGCCTGCTCGGCTTTCCGACTTACAAGAAAGCGGAAAAGGCCTCGATCGAAAAGGCGCGGCGCTGGATTGAAAAAATCGGACTGATCGATCGCGCTGATGACCCGGCCGGTGATCTTCCCTATGGTGCGCAGCGCCGGTTGGAAATCGCCCGGGCCATGTGCACGGATCCGGAACTCCTGTGCCTGGATGAACCGGCTGCCGGTCTCAATCCAAAAGAATCCGCCGAGCTTAACGATCTGCTGCGCGCCATCCGCGACGAGACGGGCACCTCGATCCTTCTCATTGAGCACGACATGTCTGTCGTCATGCAGATTTCCGATCACGTCGTGGTGCTCGAATACGGCATCAAGATTTCCGACGGTTCGCCCGCTCACGTGACAAGTGACCCCAAAGTCATTGCGGCCTATCTCGGTGTGGAGGATGAAGAGGTTGGTGAAGTGCTGAGTTCGGTCGGCGACGAGGGCGTGCTGAATCGACTCGACGTGGAGCCTGACCGGGCACATGGCCCCGGCGCATCGTCCTCGATGATGGCCGGACCGATTTCCGATACAATTGGGCACAGCGACAGACGTGGCGAAGTCGTTCGTGTTTCAGCCGGCGCCTCAAATTCGGCGCGGGTCAAGAGCGCCAAACCGGGCGCCGTTGCCAAGCCAAAGACCGCCGCCAAAGCTGCTCCTTCTACCGTAGTTTCGGCAAAGGCCCCGGCCAAAATTGCTGACATCAAACCAGCCGCCAAGGCAACAAAGCCTGCGGCCAAGCCCGCCGCCGCCAAGCCCGCCGTTGCCAAGGCGGTTGCAAAGCCGGCGGCGAAACCCGCATCCGCCAAAGCCCCGGCGGTGAAGGCTGCTGCAAAACCTGCAGCGCCCGCCAAGGCAACCAAGCCTGCGGCCAAGCCCGCCGCTGCCAAGGCAGTCGCAAAGACTGCGGCGAAACCCGTATCCACCAAAGCCCCGGCGGTGAAGGCATCTGCAAAACCTGCGGCGCCCGCCAAGTCTGCGGCCAAGACCGCCGCTGCCAAGGCGGTTGCAAAGCCGGCGGCGAAAACCACATCCGCAAAGGCCCCGGCAGCTCCTGCAAAACCGGCTGCCAAGGCTGCGGCCAAAACCGCGCCGACCAAAGCACCGGTGGTGAAAGCCGCTGCGGCGCCGAAACTTGCCGACGATCTTCTCATCATCAAAGGCATTGGCCCGGTGAACAAGCAGAAGCTCGCTGCGCATGGCATCACGACTTTTG
>JANNRN010000045.1:0-7404 GCA_031401375.1 Phyllobacteriaceae bacterium
CTTGCCAAGGGTGCTGACGTCATGGCGCGGAATTCCGGCGGGTTCACAGCGCTCCACGCAGCCGCCTATTCCGGCAGTGTCCCGGTTGCCAGCCTGCTTCTGGACAACAAGGCGGTACTCGAGGACGCCGCAACCAAGGCCGGAACGACGCCTCTGTTTGTGGCGGCGGAGATGAATCATTCCGACGTGGTTGAGCTTCTGATCGCCAAGGGCGCCGACCCCGGCCGGCTGGAGGCCCATGGCTATTCGGCGATGACGCGCGCCTTCTGGAAGGGTCACAAGGATATGGTGCGGCTGCTCAAACGACATGGCCTGACGTGCCAGAAGGACGTGTTGTCGACAGGCGATTATGTGCAATGTCTCGCAATCAACTAATGATCGGAGGAAATACAATGAGGAAGACCATTCTGTGGGCATCGGCCTCCTTTGCTGCACTTGTGCTTGGACATGCGCCAGTCCTCGCTGACGACACGGTCAACACCGGCTATTTCGGCGGCGTTGCCATCATGGGCTACGATCCGGTCGCCTATTTCACCGACAACGCGGCTGTGAAAGGCAGCGAAGAATTCAGCTATGACTGGTTGGGAACGCCCTGGCACTTTGCCAGCAGGAAACACCAGGAGGCTTTCATGAGCAGCCCGGCCAAATATGCGCCCCAGTTCGGCGGCTATTGCGCCGGTGAGGTGGCATTCGATGGCGTCACCATCAATGTTGACCCGGAAGCGTTTAAAATCATCGACGGCAAGCTTTATCTTGGATATGGCAAGGATTTCGCCGCCGATCTTGAAGCTCATCCCCAAAACTGGCTGCCGAAGGCTGAGGCCAAATGGCCCGCAGTAGAAACCAGGCTGGAGCAAGGCAAATTCTTCTAGCGCCGGCCTCAGTCCTGCACCGAGAAATTGAATACGTTGGTGGCATTGACATAGACGTACTCCGCGTCATCAGTTTTTGGGTTTAGTCTGTATATGGGGCCGCAGTCGGCACGTCCCAGGGCAACCAAGCTTTCGGTCATCTGGCAGAGCATCCCATCGGCGACAAAGACCCTGCCTGTCGCCATCAAGGTCGAGGAACGGAATGCCATGTTGCCATCGCTGCCAATTTGCATGATGGCCGGAGAACCCGAATGCACCTTGCCCTGCAAGATGTGTCCCAGCACCAAGCGCGATATCTCCGGGCCACTCAGACGGTTGCGTTCGTCGCCGCGGAAATCATACGGCCAATCGGGGAAACCGGCCTTGGAGAACAGTCTGAGGAGCTTTTCCCGATCCGCGTCGACTCGCAGATTCATGAAGTTCAATTTTTGATAGGCAATGGAAGCGAACCGTGCGGAACCGAGGAACGCATCGGCCGCCTTGCGGGCATCGTCCATGCGGCCGGCGTCGGCATAGGCAGCGGCAAGCAGCAACTGAATGTCATCCAACCCAGGCGCATCGGCGCGGGCCTGCTCAAGGGTCTTGATTGCCTCGGCGGTGGTGCCACCCAGCAGAAAGACCTGCCCGGCAACCAGCCTGTCGGCGGCCGTCAGGTCGGGATCGAGCCGCTGCGCTTTGACGATCGCCGCTTCCGCCTCCGCATGCTGTCCGCCAGCACTCAGAACAAAGCCGAGAGCGATCTGGGCGTCGACGCTGTTGGGCCCCAGGGCCACACTGCGCTTTGCCGAAGCTAGCGCCTGCTCGAACTGGCCATCGACGGCCTGAAGCATAGCGAGAGCGGCATAGGGTTTGGAGGCGCGCGGGTTGAGACTCAGGGCACGGCTGGCCATTTCGTAGGCACGCTTCTTGGCGACGGGCGTGAGGAGGACGTCGTCGTAGGTGTTGCGCCAGACGAATACCGAGGTTCGCGCATCTGCCGCAAAGGCATCGGCGAAATTTGGATCGAGCGTCTCCGCCTTCACGAAGTACTCGAGCGCCTTGCGTATCTGCGGCCGGAAACCGCTGCGCGCCGCCTGTTCGCCACGCAAATAGTAGTCATAGGCTTCGAGATTGCTGGTCGGCAGGCGCGCCAGGACTTCAGCTTCCGCAACCGTGGGTTTGACGCCGAGGGCCGCAATGATGGCGCCGACAACTTCATCCTGGACGGCAAAGACATCGGCGGCCTTGCGGTCATATTTGTCGGCCCACAGGAGGCCGCCGGTTGCCGCTTCGATCAGCTGGGCATTGATTCGGATCTGATCGCCGCTGCGGCGGACGCTGCCTTCCACCACAAAGCCGACACCGAGCTCACGCGCCACATCCTTCGACGCGGTCGCTTGATCCTTGTACTTGAAAACCGAATTGTGGGCGATGACATCGACGGCTGACAGCTTGGCCAGTTCGGTGATGACGTCCTCGGTGACGCCGTCGGCGAAATAGGCATCCGCAGTGTCGGCACTCAGATTGGCGAAGGGCAGCACGGCGAGGGATGGCCGCTGCGGTTTTGCTGGCGTGAAGAAAAAGAAGGCGGCGGAGGCGATTGCTGCAACCAGCAGCAGGCCGGCAAGTCCCGCCACCACCGGTGGCAGGTGGACCTTGCGTGCTCTGGTGACGGTTCGTCCCACGGATTTAGGGTCGAACACTGCCTGGTAGGTTCGCACAGGGTCTGCGATATTCTTGAGGCGTTGCTCGCCAAGACTTACGAAACCAACGCTCACCTTGTTGGCGGCATGATCGAAGGCGGTGCCGGAGATGCAAATGCCACCGGGTTCCGCCATGGCCTCAAGCCGCGCGGCGATGTTGACGCCGTCTCCGTAGATATCCTCGCCCTCGACGATGATATCACCAAGGTTGATGCCAATGCGCAACTGGATGCTGCGTGTATCGGCAGTGTCGGCCCCCGGGGCTGCCATGGCGCGCTGGATGACGGCGGCGCACTCCACCGCATCGACCACGCTGCCAAACTCAATGAGGGCCCCATCCCCCATGAGCTTGATAATTCGGCCGTGGAACCTTGCGACTGCCGGCTCGATAATGTCCGTCCGGCACACCTTCAGGCGCTCAAGCGTGCCGGTCTCGTCTTCGCCCATGAGGCGGCTGTAGCCGACCACATCAGCAACTAGGATGGCTGCCAACCGACGTTCCAAATCTGATTGCCCCTTACTCGATTACATCAACCAGTTTGATTGTTACTTCATCGAATAAACCGAAGCCAGACCCAGACAATTTCGAGGCGAGCAGCTAAACTCAAATGGCTGCGGATGGCCGCTTCGGGTCAGTTGCCCCGATTTGGGAGCTTCGGCGCTATGCCCGGTTAGCATGCAATTCCGGAAGTCGGGATTTGGTGTTGATGAGGGTGTTTTGACCGCAATTCAAGCTCCCAAACTGGCGTCGCTATTCATGCGCTATCAACTCAGCGAACATGAGCGGTTCTGCAACACGATCATACACAGCCGACGGATCGCAACCCATATGACAAGCTCACGGCGAACTATTTTGCCTTCATCAAACTGACTTCGGTCCGCATTGGCTACGCGCTTAAGTGCCGGCGCGCCAAAAGCCACAACTCCGCCCGATTAGTCGGGATAGTCAAGCATCACGCAGGACGGCTATGCGTTCGCAGCACCCCTACTCCCTCGACTTCCACTTCCACAACGCCCTCCTTCGGCAATGGCCCAACGCCAGTTGACGTGCCGCAGGCGATTACATCGCCCGGCAAGAGCGTCATGCCGCGGGAGATAAGGCGGACGAGCTCGGCGGGTGCGAAAATGAGATCGGAGGCCGCGTAGCATTGCCGCTCGCGTCCGTTGACGCGGGTGCGCACGACAAGCGAAGCGGCATCAATACCGGTCGCAATCACCGGGCCGAACGGGCCAAATCCGTCCAACCCCTTGGCGCGGGTCCAGTGCGTGAAGCCTGCCTCGGCCTCGAGCAGGGAATGCGCGGTCAGATCATTGATGCAGGTGTAACCGAAAATCGCGTCCGCGGCTGTCTCGTGCGAGGCATTGAGGCAGGTCTTGCCGATGACAATACCGATTTCGCCTTCGTAGAGGATCCGGCCGCTGACAAGCGGCGCGTAATTGATGACGGAATCCTGCGCCGCATAGCAGCTGGCCGGCTTCATGAAAAACAGGGGTTCGGACGGAATCTCCAAACCCTGTGCGGCTGCCAGAGCCCGGGAATTGTTCCACAGCGCGATCATCTTGCTTGGATTGCACGGCATTTCGACCCGCACGTCCGACAGCCCCAGCGACGCGCCGGTCGCTTCGTTTTCGCCGAACATGTCGCCGTGGCGAACGCTGATCATGTCGCCGTCAAGGACACCGAAACCTGTCTTCCCGCCAACCGAAAACCGGATCCACTTCATTGCGTCACTCCTGAGCCCTGTTGGCCGGCTGCACGCGCCAACGCGCTGGCGAATTAAACGGGGTCGCGGCCGAATGCGTCACGCGCTGCCGGTCAAAATACGATGGCGGAAGCCCGGACCGGACACCCGGTGCCGTCCCTCATTTTCAGCGGCAGGCAAAGGAACAGGAAGTCCTTGCCCTGCAGGCGGTCGAGATTGGCCAATTGCTGCACCATACAGATGTTGGCCTGCAGCCAGATCGCGTGTGTCGGCCACCACCATTCGGCCGGATCGTCAATGCCGATCATGTCAGTGGCAAAAAGCGTGATGCCCTGCGCGACCAGCCACTCAGCCGTGGTTGTCGGCACATAGGGCCGGTTGGTCACCCAGTCGCCCTTGCCCCAATCCTTGTCAACACCAGTCCAGCACGTCAGTGCGGTGCCCGGGCCGATCCGCTTTCCGGAGCGTTCCGCTGCGGCTTCCAGATCAGCAATGCTGATCGCCTCGCCGCTCTTCTTGTGTGTCAGATCAAGGAGATGGCCGGGAAGAACAAGCCGCTCAAGCGGCACTTCGTTGACGGACAGGCCGTGCTCGTCAAAATGCCGCGGCGCATCCAGATGCGTGCCGCAATGCTCGGCGAGCAGCATCATGCGGGATTCGTACCCCACCTTGCCGCCGCTGATGGTTCGCTGGGCCTCATAGGTTTCCACGGGCCAGAAATTGATGGCAAGGCCTCCGATGTTCGGCATGCCGGAATAGAGTTCATGACTGAGGTCGATGACCTCGCGGACCGGAGGCAGCATGTTTGTTCTCCTTGATCTGGGCGTTGATCTTTTTTGCATCAATGTATCCACAAATATTATTCCCTGCAACATGATTCTCACGATGTCACCAGTTCGCAGGATTCGCGAACAAATGCCCCATAAATGGATTTACGTATCCAAAATCTACATGTATGGGTAATTCTGACGCCAAGCGAAGACGGAAAGCACGATGAGCTACATAAATCCCAACCCCTTCACCACCCGGCCCGAGATTGAGGGCACGTTCGGCGTCGTTGCCACCACGCACTGGATCGCAACCGCGGTTGGTATGGGCGTGCTCGAGCGGGGCGGTAATGCGTTCGATGCGGCTGTCGCGACAGCGTTTACGCTGCAGGTCGTCGAGCCGCATCTCAATGGCGCCGGCGGTGATGTGCCGATCATCTACTACGACGCCAGTGTGAATAGAACCGAGGTGATTTGTGGACAGGGTCCGGCCCCGGCAGCTGCATCAATCAACGAATTCAAGCGCTTGGGGCTCGACCTCATCCCCGGAACCGGACTCCTCGCCCCCTGCGTCCCCGGCACCCTCGACGCCTACCTGATTCTGCTGCGTGACCATGGGACGCTGCGTCTTGCAGATGTCTTGGAGCCCGCAATCTTCTACGCGCGCCATGGCCATCCTTTGGTGGAACGTGCTTCAGCAACCATCGCAACGGTGCGCGACCTGTTTGTCGATCACTGGCCAACTTCGGCGGCAGTCTTTCTGACGGGCGGTCAGGCGCCGGCGCCGGGAACGATGTTTGCCAATCCCGGCCTTGCGAACACGTATGCCCGCATTGTCGAGGAATCGCGCGGCGGCAGCAGGGAAGCTGAAATCGAGCGGGCAAGAAAAGTCTGGTCGCAAGGTTTTGTCGCCGAAGCAATTGATGTATTCTGCCGAACCCAAGAAGTCATGGATGTAACGGGTCAGCGCCACAGAGGACTTTTGAGCGGCCAGGACATGGCGATCTGGCAAGCCACCCGCGAGACTCCAATCCACTACGACTACGGCCGCTATCGCGTGTTGAAGCCTGGCCCATGGACGCAAGGCCTGGTTACACTTCAACAACTTGCATTGCTCAAGGGCTTTGCCCTCGATGGCGTTGACCCGGCCGGACCTGACTTCATTCATTGGCAGGTTGAGTGCGCCAAGCTCGCCTTCGCTGACCGCGACACCTTTTACGGGGACCCCGATTTCGTCAATGTGCCGGTCGCAACCCTGCTGTCGGATGCCTACAATGATGAGCGCCGTAAACTGGTGAGCGCGTTGGCCTCACTCGAACAAAGGCCGGGCAGCATTCCAGGCTCCGGCAAGGCATTCATAACGAAAGTGGCCGAAGCCGGCCGCGCTGCGGTTGGCGCTACGGGAGCCGGAGAGCCAACTGTCGGGCGGCTCGGGCAATCGCGAGGCGATACGGTTCATCTCGATATCATCGACAGGCACGGAAACATGGTCGCGATGACACCCTCAGGCGGATGGCTCCAGTCTTCACCGATTATTCCGGAACTGGGTTTTTGCCTTGGCACACGGGCGCAAATGTTTGTGCTGGATGAAGAACATCCTGCGGCCCTTGTGCCGGGAAAGCGGCCGAGATCAACCCTTTCGCCAACGATGGCTTTGCGCGATGGGGAGCCATACCTTGCCTGGGGCACGCCGGGCGGAGACCAACAAGATCAATGGATCCCGCAGATGTTCCTTCGTCATGTCCATGCCGGCCTCAACCTTCAAGAGGCGATCGACGCCCCCGCCTGGCACAGCGAGCACTTCCCCTCATCATTCTGGCCGCGCATGGCACGGCCCGGAGTTCTGGTGCTGGAAGGCCGGGTTCCCTCGGAAACGGCGCGCGAGCTCGAGCGGCGCGGCCATATTGTCGAGATCGGCGACGAATGGTCTGAAGGTCGGCTAGTCGCAGCGTCGCGCGACGGAATTCGTCTGCGCGCCGCAGCAAACCCTCGCGGCATGCAGGCTTACGCTGCAGGACGCTAAGTCAGAAGCTTCTCCACGAAAATTCGAAGGAGCGCTTGTCGAAGCGCTCCTTCATTAACGTCTGCAAACTCATTCCGCTGCGATGGCGTAGAGTTCCATCGGCGGGCAAGAGCACTGCAGATCCCGGTCTCCGGCAAGATTGTCGATACGTCCCACTGACGGCCAATACTTGTCGGCTTTGACAAAATCGAGCGGGAAGTAGGCTGTCTTGATGTTATACGGCCGCGTCCACGGCTCGGTCAGTTCCGCTGCCGTGTGCGGAGCCCTCCGCGTCACGCATTCCTCTGCCTTGACCAGCCCATTCTCGACATCGGCAATCTCCCGTCGAATGGCAATCATTGCATCGCAAAAGCGATC